>JAGWQP010000037.1 GCA_028876805.1 Acidobacteriota bacterium
GCTGTGCGCCGCTGGCTGTAAGCCGCACTATTAGCTATTAGCGGCTGCAGTGGACCGGCGCATCGAGCGTAGATCTTGCACCGCACATCGGGGTGCGCAATCCGCTCAGCAGACTCGGTTGGCTAAAGAGGTGGGCGATTCCTACGTTGGCGGGCGGCAGAGCCAGCCCACCGCCGTTCTTGGCGCCCCTTTTCACGTTGCGCCGACTTTTGCCGCGTTTGGTCGGTAACCCCCTCGCAACCAAGGGCCGTTTCCCCACAACAATTGGCGCCAAGGGGTTGAAACATTTTGGCAGCTCCATGATTTGTATCGGAATCCTCCTATGGAGCCGCTCCAAACGCCACGACTCTCTCAGGCTCGTCAAGCGTTCCCTCATGGCGCTTAGGCCTCCGTTTTCGAAAACCCCGCCAGCGCCCACATCAGCGCCCAACCGATCACGAGGATGCCCAGCGGCGGCCCGAAAACCAAGCCGACTCTTTCACCCAGGACCGACCACGGCCGGATTGGAATCAGTGGGATGCCGGCCTTTTGGTGGAGCCTCTCGGCAAGGTCACTGTCATTCAGATCCTCGTATTCCGGATACAGCTTGCGAAAAGTAGGCAGATCGTACCAGCACAGGTTCCTATCGCGACGGAAGTTTATTCCGCGGGCGAGATCACAATCGACGGGGATATTCGCGACAAACCCGGCGATCTTCTTCATGCTCGCGGCTTTTCTGAATTCAGCTCGGACATCGCCGAACGAAAACACGCCGACCGTTATCGCCCATAGCACGGCCAGCACCAGCCACAGGCGAAACAGCCCACGACGCACGTTGATGCACATGGCTTGAAAGTTCTATTGTGTCCCGATTGAGGGATCTGTGCCACGAAGCACATCAAGCGCCTACCTTAAGCCACGCTCGCCTAAAGGCGTGGGCTTGTGACTGCGGCTGAAAGCCGCTCGTGAGGTTTTCACCCGATTCCTGCGCTTCGCGGCCTCCACAATTTGTCGCCCGTGACGCTGGGCTGCGCGCCGAACTGCCAAACCGCGGAACTCAAACTCTCAAAATGGGTGATGGGAAGCCGCGCATTGGGGATCTTACGCCCCGTGAGCCGGAAAGCCCCGGAACCCGTTTGTCAGCAGCTCGATCGCAGAGAGCTCAGGAGGCGTTCACGGCACACTGGCTTTCTTAAACTTCGCCGCAGCCTCCCATCCGTGCGCGGTGAGCGCGGGCGCACCAGCCAGGAACCAGATCGCGATCACTGTGTCGAAGATCATACAACCGAATGAGGACGTGCGCATGAAGGGCCGGATCGCGTTTCCCCACAGGTGGTGAGCGAGATCCCATGCAGCGTGCATCAGCCACGCCAAGCCGATAGACCGGTACGACCGGAGTGCCAGATATGCAACCGGCGCGGCTAACAACGGATAGATCAATTCCCACACACTGAATCCTCCCCTCAAGGAAACGCCGCAAGCTCCAGCCACGAAGATGGCGTTAAAGGTGCGTGGAGCGGGCTCCGCAATGCGCGACATGACAGGCACAAAAACAACGGCGCCAAGCGCGGGGACAACGTAATCCATCACGGCGAGAGTCGGGGGAGCGGGCATTCGCATCAATCCTTTCGATTCAATCCTACAAACCGCGGGATAATGTGCCCAGTGGCGAAAAAGACAATATTCGAAAGATTTGAGCCAGACCGCGATGCGCACGCCAGGCGCCACATGGTCGCCGTCGTAGCCTTTGATGGCGTGGTCCTCGGTGACCTCGCCACGCCGTGCGAGGTATTTGGACGTGTTCGCAACCCCGAAGGGCGGTCGGCCTACGATGTGCGGATCTGCAGTCTCGGGCGGGAGGTCAGGTCGGAACACGTGACGCTCAAGGCTCCGTGGCGGCTCTCGTCAGTGAGGCGCGGACACGGTGATCGCCCGGGATCGACCCGCTTGATCGGCCACTGCCCGAAGACCTGCTGCGAGCGCTGCGCTGCGCAGTCGATCGCGGGGCCCGCGTGGGTGCTCGATTTGCTCTGGCGCGTTCGTGCTTGCCCAAACCGGAACGCTGGATGGTCTCAAGGCGACGACGCATTGGCGGGCCGCTCAGGAACTAGCTTGGCGTTACCCGCCGATTGAGGTCAACCCGGACGTGCTGTACGTGGACAACGGAAATGTGTTGACCTCCGCGGGCGCGGCGGCGGGGCTGGATTTGTGCCTCCACCTGGTGCGACGCGATCTCGGAGCAGAGATCGCGGCCAATCGCGCTCGCACCGCGGTGATGCCGCTTGAGCGCTCAGGTGGACAAGCGCAGTTCATCGTTCACAAACCCCCGCCATGGTCGACAACACAGCCATTGCCCCACTATTAATTTGGATCGAGCAGAGTCTCAGCAAGGAACTCTCATTGCCCATGATCGCTCGGCGTGCGGCGATGAGCACCAGGACCTTGAGCGGACGGTTTCGCGAACAAGTCGGCACGACGCCTGCGCAATGGGTTGCCGCCGCGCGCGTGCGTCGTGCCCAGCGGCTCTTGGAGACAACCGGCCTCTCGGTCGAGGAGGTCACCACAGAGGTAGGATTCAGATCCGCATGCGTTTTGCGGCAGCATTTCGGCGGAATCGTGGGAACAAATCCACTCGCATACCGGCGTACCTTCTCAGCCGGCCCGAGGGTTGGCCCATAAGGAACCGCGATTCATTCGCCAAAAACCGGCTGCAGATGAAAATGAGGATCAAGCTCCCGTGAAAGCGCTCGCCAGACGCCTTCGTCGGCTGAGACGCGATTTACACCGCCAGACGAGTCGGAAAGGAGGCGCGGGTTCGCCTCGCTTCCGGAGCACCTTATCAAGATGAATCGTCGGCGTCCTGAGGCGATCTGCAAAAGTACCTCCATCACCTCGAGATCTCGCTGCGGGACGCTGACAGATATTTTGCGGGCGTGTTGTCGCATCAAGGGGAGGGCGGAAACAGAACCCTCTGCCCGAGCAGCCGACTCCGTATGGGACAGCGAACCGATATTTTGGGCTGCTCGAACAATGATCTTAGGTTGGTGCTCACCTTTGAGCGGCCTCGGCTTGTTCTTCGGCACGGGCTGAGCTCAGGATATTCGACATCGCGTAGTTGCCCTCGTGGCAGGCGTATTCGAAAATCCGGTAGCCCGGCTCGCGGGTGATCGGGAATGCGACTGTCCACGAAGCTGTGAAGGTCCTCGGATCATTGACAATCACCTGGTATTGAATGGCTCGATCATTCACTCGCGTGAAGCGCTCGACTAGATGCAGATCTTCGCTGTACTTGACGCCCTCTCCGTTGGCGCCGATGCCCAGCCGACCGCCAATGAAATTCGTAGTGTCGACCACGAGCGTGTTGCCTTCCCAGTGCCCGCGGGGGTCGCCCATATAGCCGCGCACGTTGGCGGAGACATGCGGACGCGGATCGTTGGGCGGATCGAGCGGAATAATGCGAGTCTCGTGGATCATCTCATAGAGGATCGCAACCAGGCCGGGTGATTGTACGATCTCCGTCCCGTTTCCGTACATCACTGGGAGCATCGAGCCTAAGACGCCGCGCGTGATGCAGCGGCCGTACATGCTGATGTCTTCCCAGGATTCGGGGCGGGGTCTTTTCCTGGAAGCCGCGATCTCGGCAAGTCGCCGGTACATGCCTTGTTCGGTCAACGCCGGAATGTGGCCGTCTCCGGGATCGACGATCAGCGACGTCTGACGCGAGGTACGGCGGGCATACTCGCTCCAGTTTGACCCATAAGGTTGGGCCTCGACGCCCTCATGCTGGACCCAGTACCCCACGTTGGGGAAAACGCCGGCCTGAATGCTCGCTGAAAGTAGTTCATTTTCCTTCGCGCGCTTGACGTATTCTTCGTCGGTCAGCACCTTGCGGTCGTCATACCTCTTGGGCCGTTCGAAGGGCACACCATAGGAATCGTCGCTGGTCCAGACTCCCTCGAGGTCGGGATCGCCCCAGACGGTTTTAGGCGGAGTCCACTCCCTGGCTGGTGCTTTTGTTTGCCCAAAAGCCGTCGAGGCAGCAATTGAGCACAGGGCAATAATGAGGATCTTCGGCCCTTCTTTGGCGAACGAACAGGTTGGAGAACTTCGCGAGGCGCTGGTGAGCACTGACCTTCCGGGCGCAAAAACCCTTATGGTTTCATTCTGCGGCGCCTCCCGTGTCGGACTCCAGCAATCCTTCAGCAGGATCCGATATCTTGTGTCCGGTCCCGACAACCGTCTGATTAATCAAACGGAATTGGACGGGCCCGGTTGAAAACGGAATACTTGGTCGCGCCAGAGGGCTTACGACGCGCCGCAAAAGGCTTGCCGGCGGGTAAGGATGGTTAGGACTGCCCGAACAACAACCGGCTTGCAGGCTTCGGGATCTAAGTTGCACTCGCTTTGAAAGCAAAGACTCAGGACCTTAGCGGGTCGAGTCATTGGAAGCGCGTTCGCCGCTTTGGGCCAGATTCGCACTCGCAGGCCGTGACTAGTCGCCTTGGTGAAGGTGTGCGCACCCCCCCGGGGCAGACTTTATATTCTTCCACCGGGGTGGGATCTTAATCGGGTCGATTGCCGTCTAACGCCTGGCGGTCAGCCTCGCAAAACGGCGAGCGAACGGAATCCGGAATCCGACTCCCGCATCCCGAACACTCGGGCTTGGGTTTGCTTGGCGACACTGCGCAGGCTCTCTGGAGCGCCCTTGTAGAGCGAGGAGGCTACTCCACGATTCATCGATTCGGGCAGGTTTAGGTTGCTGAAGTCGTCGAGGGCGGATGTTCGGCCTGGACTCCGGCCGCTGGCCGGCGTGCCCTTCCCAATCGCAGTGCGTGCCTCGCGGCACGGAGGCTCCTTTGCGATCATAGCACTTGGCCTTCTCTTCGCCGATCGCGCCGATCATCGCTTTGGCCCTCGGGGGCGTGGCTTGCCGCCCTCAGTCGCCCACCGCGGTCAAAGCTGAACTGGCTGCGTGTATCCCTCCCGACACGCTCGTTCTAGCAGGGATTCACCTCGACTCGCTTCGTGCTAGCCCGAGCTTTCAAAACGTTGCCGCCATCTGGATGCCTCTGCCTGAGCCGCTGCGCAACGCATCTTCCCTGCTGGTCGCGTATAACGGCAAGGAAATGCTCCTAATCGCGAGCGGTCAATTCCCTACAGCTCAGGCGGGAACCGTACGGTTAACGCCCGAAATCGCCCTGGCCGGTGCTGCGTCTGCCGTCGGAGCCGCGACGGCCCAGCATGCAAGCGGGAGAACCGGCGTGCCCTCGCTCGTCGCCAAAGCCGCGCCAGTTGCCTCCCAGCAAATCTGGGCCATAGTCGGGGGTGAAGCGCCGCTTCCGGTCAGCGGCAATAGCGCAAATTTTCTCCGGCTCCTTCGCCTCACCGACCATGTCACCCTTACGGTCGAGTTGAACTCCCGAGTGGCGATCGAAGTGGCCGGGTTCGGCCGCTCCGAAGCCTCCGCCGAGTCGCTCGAAGGCACTCTGCGCGGGCTGGTGTCGCTCACCGCCGGCGCCACGCCGGACCGCGATCTCGCCACCGTGCTGTCCTCGGTCAAGATTCGCCGCGAAGCCCTCACGGTGCGCGCCGAGCTGTCCACCACCCCGGCTGCTTTGCAAACGCTTCTCCGCGAGGCCACGCGTTAATCGAAAGGCTTCGCCCCCGCCGGCTCGGCGACCAAAACCGCCGCCCGCTGTTTCGATCCGCATAATTAGTCTGTTAACTGAAACGGCCGTCCCTGGCTGTTCACTATTGCTTACGGCATTGCTTACGGCGGATAACCTGTCGTCGCGGCGCATCCGCGCTGAGACCACGAGGCTCGAGGAGGTTCCATGGGCGCCAACAAACGCCTCGGGCGATGGCTCCTGTATGGTCTGTGCCTCGCTCCGGCGGTGATCATGCTCTGCTATTACTGGCTCGAGTATATTCCCGCCGAGCGCGAATAGTTGATGCGCTCCTCGCGGCAGGTCTGGTGAATTTCTGGTCGACCCGCCGATGCCGCCGGATCCCGTCGCTCGAAGCACCCACAGGCCGGCCGGGATGCGGCATGAAGATAGCGCTGTATCGGGGCGCCAGGCTGACGCCTTACACCACTAATCGAGCGTCTTGCGGAAACGCAGTGCGCTCAGTCCCAGGATGGCGGCGCCGTAGACCGCCAGGAACAGCATCTTCGGCCAGAGCGTCTCGATGCCCACACCTTTCAGGAATACCCCGCGCACGATCTCCATGAAATAGCGCAGCGGGTTCAGATAGGTAAGATACTGCACGACCACCGGCATGTTCCGAATCGGAAATGTAAAGCCGCTCAGCATGAATGCTGGTGTGGTAAAGAAGAATGACATCATGTTGGCCTGTTGCTGAGTTTGCGAAATGGTCGAGAGAAACAGCCCCGCTCCCAGGCTGGTCATCAGGAACAGCACCGCGCAGAGTAGCAGCACCAGAAAATTACCGCGAAATGGGACGCGGAAAATCACGAGCGCCGCCGAGGTGATGATCAACATATCCACGATTCCCACCACCGCGAACGGGAGCGTCTTGCCCAGCATCAGCTCGAGCGGTCGCAAGGGCGTCACCATCAACTGCTCCATGGTACCGATTTCTTTCTCACGGATTATCGCCTGTCCGGTCAGCATCAGAGTCACCATCATGAGAATGTTAGCCGCGACGCCAGGCACGAAATAGTTGCGGCTGCGCAGGTCGGGGTTGAACCACACTCGGGCACGCGGGGAAACCAGAGCTGACCCCATGACGGCCTTGCTGGAACTCACCACCAAACCGATGTTCGCCGGATTGGACGACTCGTCGCTCGAGAATCCTGTGATGACAGAGGCGGCATAGCTCGACACCAGCGACGCCGTGTTTGAATTGGTCCCGTCTACCAGCACCTGCACCTGCGTGCTGCGCTTGCGCGCCAGGTCACGCGCAAACCCCGGCAGCACGCGCACCACAGCGTGCGCCTCACTGCGATCGAGGATGCGTTGCACCTCGGCTTCACTGCGGGGCATAGCCACCACGTCAAAACGTCCGGAGCCTTCAAAACGCGACAGCAGAGCACGGCTCTCCGGCGTCTGGTCCATATCCATCCAGGCCATCCGCGCGTGGTCTACATCGAGCGTGACGGCATAGCCGAAGACGACCAGTTGCAACACGGGCGGAAGGAACAGCATAAACCGCATCCGCGGGTTACGCAGCATCTGGATGATTTCCTTGCGCAGAATGACTCGAATCCGTTCCCACATACCTCACGCTACCTTTTGATTCATTTTCCGCACCGAGAGCCAGAACACAATCGCGGCGTACAAAGCCAGGTAAGCGAGTTCTGTCCACAGCACGCCTAGGCCGATACCCTTCAAAAACACCGCCTTCACGATGGTCACGAAGTACCGTGCCGGCACGATCAGGCTGATCACCTGAATCGCCTTGGGCATGGTATCGATCGCAAACACAAAGCCGGAGAGCAGGAAGCCCGGGAGAAACGAGCTCAGTATGCCCAACTGGTAGGCCACCACCTGCGTCCGGCTCCCCGCCGAAATGAAGATTCCCCAGAACAACGCTCCACAGAGAAACACGCACGTCGAGACGGCCAGCACCCAGATGCTGCCGCGGAAGGGTACGCCGAAAATGGTAACACCTACGATCAGCGCGATCGTCGAATCGGTGAGCCCCACCACGAAGTAAGCCAGCATTTTGCCCAGCACCATCTCCGTGGGCCGCAGCGGCGTGGAGAGAATCTGCTCCATCGTCCCCATCTCCCATTCGCGCGCAATGGTGAGGGAGGTCAGCTGCCCGGCGATGATCATGAGGATCACAGCGATTAAGCCCGGCACCACGTAGTTCTTCGATTCAAGCGAGCTGTTGTACCAGACTCGCATTCGGGCGTCGACGGGCGGAGCGGGGTGGCGGCCCAGCCTGTTTTGGACGTCGAAGCGCGCAGCGGCGGAAAAGTTCTGAACCACGTTTTCGGCGTAGCTCATGGCGATGGCGGCGGTGTTCGAATCGCTGCCGTCCACCAGGATCTGCACCGTGGCTCCCCGACCCGTCGCTAGGTCCTTGCCAAAGTCGCGGGGAATCGCCACCCCCACCAACACCCGGCTATCATCGATGCTGCGCTCGATCGCACGGTAGTCGTTTACAAAACCGACCACGTCGAAAAAGCGCGAACCCTGAAATTGGCGCATCAGCTTGCGGCTGGCTTCCGTGCCGTCCTGGTCGTAGATAACGGTCTGGATGTGGTCCACATCCAGGCTCAGGGCATAGCCGTAGAGCAACAACATCATCACGGGCATGGCCAGCGCCAGCGCCAGGCTGCGGGCGTCGCGCGTGATGTGGTGCAGTTCTTTGATGAAGACGGCTTTCGTGCGTCGGTAGCTCATGCCATTAGTCCGATCTTCTTGCCAAATCTCTCCGCGCTCCGCCCCAACACCATCACGCCATAGACGGCCCGGCCGGCGCCACAATACGGCAGCACCCACTGCTTTTAGAGAAATGCTTCCCACAATTTGCCTCGGTCGCGTCCCGGTAATAGACCATCATCGGAATTTTGCCTGCGACCAGGCTCAGGGCAAAACCGGACGAGCGCAGCATCACGACCAGAACCCCCAGAGCCGTCACCGCGCTCTGGACGTCGCGTTCAATACGGTCGAGTTCGTCGAAAGAGACGGCCTTCGTGCGCCGGTAGCTCATGCCACTTTCCGCTCCTCGGCCTCTATGAGGGCAACAAACACGTCTTCGAGCGACGGTACGATTTTTTCCAGGCGTTTGATCTCGATGCCGGCGCTCTCGAGTTTGTGCCGGATGCGCTCCGTAACGGCCTCCGGATCACCCACCACAACGTGCAATCCCCCGCCGAAGACCGCCGACTCGACGACTCCCGGCACGCCTTCAAGGGCGCGCATCGTGTCGAGTGTCGCGGAAGTGTCGAGCCGCAACAGCCCGTGGCCGTCGAGATCCTGCTTCAACACCTCGGGCGTACCGAGCGCAATCACCTTCCCGCGGTACATCAGCGCCAGCCGGTTGCAATATTCGGCCTCGTCCATGTAGTGCGTAGTCACGAAAACCGTGTGGCCGGTGTCCGCCAGATCGTGAATCAGCTTCCAGAACGCGCCGCGCGCGATCGGATCCACGCCCGAAGTCGGCTCATCCAGAAAGAGCACGGGCGGATCGTGCAGAATCGCGCACCCCAACGCCAGCCGCTGCTTCCAGCCGCCGGAAAGCGTGAGCGTGAGCGCATCGCGCCTCTCTTTCAAGTTCGCCATCTCGAGCACATAGTCTTTGCGTTGCTGGCGGCGCTCCCGCGGCACTCCGTACATTCCGGTGAAGAAATCGATGTTCTGCTCCACCGTGAGGTCGTCATACAACGAGAACTTTTGCGACATGTAGCCGATCGTCCGCCGGATCTCCTCCGGTTGGGTTCGGACATCGAAGCCGCTGACCGACGCTCGCCCGGAGGTAGGCGTGAGCAGCCCGCAGAGCATACGGATGGTGGTGGATTTTCCCGCGCCGTTCGGCCCGAGAAACCCGAAGATCTCACCCTTCTCGACGCCGAGCGAAACGTGATCGACGGCTACAAACGATCCGAACGTCTTTACTAGATCGTGGATCTCGACCGCGTACCCATTGCCGCTCATAGCCGCGCCTCCTGTTCGACTGTAAAGATCGTTTTGAGGAATGCCCCTTCCAGATTGAGGGAGCCGGTGTCGGCCTTCATGGTCTCCGGCGGCGCGCAGCGGATCAGCTTGCCTTTGTGCATCAGGCCCACGCGGTTGCATCGCTCTGCCTCGTCCAGATAGGAGGTGGTCATGAAAACCGTGATTCCTTCCTTCAGCAGTTGATAGAGAATCGCCCAGAAATCGCGACGCGATACCGGATCCACCCCGTTGGTGGGCTCGTCGAGGAACAGGATGCGCGGACGGTGGAGCAGCGTGCACATCAACGCCAGCTTTTGTTTCATGCCGCCGGAAAGCCGGCTCGCCTGCCGGTCGCCGAAAGGCTCCATGCGAGTCATGCGCAGCAGTTGCTCGGTCAATTCGCCACGGAACGTGCCCGTGATGCCGAACAGATCGGCGTAAAAGTCCATGTTCTCTTGGACTGTCAGATCCCCATAGAGCCCGAACCGCTGCGCCATATATCCGATTTGGTCTTTGACCGCCTGCGGCTCGCGCGCTACGTCATGCCCGGCGACGCGGGCGCTGCCTTCGGTAGGGTCCAAAAGGCCGCACAGCATGCGCAACGTGGTGGTCTTGCCTGCGCCATCCGGCCCCACCAAGCCGAAGATCTCGCCCTCCTCCACCGCTAGTGTCAGGTGGTCCACGGCCGCCAGCGCGCCGAAGCGCCGCGTCAGGTCACGCGTATCGATGATGGCCGGCATGGTTATTCGAGCACGATCTCCGCGTCCGCCGGCATGTTCGATTTCAACTCGTGCTGCGGATTTTCGATCTCGATTTTGATGCGGTACACCAGCTTGACGCGCTCCTGCTGGGTCTGGATCTGTTTCGGTGTGAATTCCGCCTCCGAAGCAATGAAGCTTACGCGTCCCGGATAAACTTTGCCTGGATAGGAATCCGTCGTGACCTTGGCCTTGGTGCCCAGCTTGACTCTGCCGAGGTCGGTCTCGTTGATGTACCCCCGCAGCCAGGGATGTTCGATGTCGCCGATCGCCACCACGGTGGTCCCCGTGGCCAGGACTTCGCCCACGTCCGCCGACTTCACGAGCACGACCCCATCCACCGGTGAAGTGGCGACGGTATCGGCCAATTGCGAATTGATCAGCGCGATGTTGGCGTGGGAGCGGTCGATTTCCGCGCGGCGGGTAGCGAGCTCTTGTTCGCGTCGCTTCATTTCAAGGGTGTTCGCTTCTGCCATCTTGAGTGCGCCCCGTGCCCGTTCTACTAGCGCGGCCTGCGCTTTGATCTGTTCCGAGCGGGGGCCGGCCAGGACCAGAGAGTTCCGCTCCTTGGCCTGTTTCAGTGCCGCTTCAGCGCTTTCCCAGCGGTTGCGGTATTGGTCGAACTGAGCCGTCGAGATGTCATCGTTCTTGTACAAGGCCTGCGCGCGCTCCCAGTCCTTTTTGGCACGCTCGACCTCGGATGCTGCCGAATCCACGGCCGCTTGGGCATCGAGCTTTTCCTGCGGGCGGGCGCCGTTCTCTAATTCGGCCAGTCGCGCTTCCATCGACGCCAGGTCTCCTTTCTTCTGCTCGACATCCGCGGCCAGGGTCTGCTTCTGCCATTCGAGCGCCGTTCGGGCTTGCGCCAATTGCGCTTGCGCCGAATCGAGTCCAGCTTGTTCGCGCGCCTGCTGGGCCATCAGTTGGTCGCGGTCAAGGCGGGCCACGACCTGTCCCTTCTTGACCATATCCCCCTCGTCGACATTGCGTTCAATCAGACGTCCGGCGGTCTTGAACGCGATGTTGACTTCGGTCAGCTCGATATTACCGGACACCACCACGCGGTCGCCTGCGCGGTGCGAGGATCCGCGCATGGTATAAAGCACTCCTGCGCCGGCAGCCGCCACAACTATGATTAAAATGACGCGCTTTTTCATGATGTCCCCCTTATTGAATCGTCCGGCGGACGACCCCCATCGCTTGCGCCAAGTCGATCCGCGCCACGTTGTAGTTGTAGAGCGCAGCTGTCTGATTATCGCGGGCGCGCTCTAGCCGCGTCTGCGCGTCGGTTACCTCGAGGCTGTCGCTGATTCCGGCCTGGTACCGCCGCCGGGCCTGTTCGAGTTCGCTCTCGGCCAGGTCCAGGCCATCCTTCGCGACCTTTACCTGGTCCTGAGCCGAGCTGAGCGCATCCAGGGCAAGTCGGACGTCCAGTTCGATCTGCTCCCGGACATCGTTCGTCCTGATGGCTTCCGCTCGGTGCTGCGAGGCGGATTCCGCTCTGCGCGCGTCGCGTCGCGCCCCATCCCACAAGGGCACTTTGAGTGAGATGCCGTACGTGCGCGTCGGCAGCGAGTTGCTGAAGGCTGAACCGCTCGAACCGTAGTCCCCGAATGCGGCCAGGCTCGGCAGGCGCTCCATCACCGTCGCACTGGCCATCAGGCGTGCGTTGGCCTCGCGTTCTTGCTGGGCCTTATAGTCGGGCCGGTCCCGAAGCGCCTGAGCGCGGGCGTTCTCCAGAGTCAGTGCATCCACGGCGACGTACTGGAGACCATCGGTCAGCTGAACCTCGGTATCCAGCCGCACGCCCATGGCGCGCAGCAGTTGGAGGTGTGCCGCCCGCCGCGCGTTCTCGGTCACCAGCAGGCGTTGTTGATCGTTGGCTAATTGCACCCGGGCGCGCGTGATCTCGATGCCCGTACCAGTCCCCGCGTTCTTCTGGTTTTCTGCCTGCCTCAATACCGCCTGGGACAGCATCACGTTGGCCTGCGCGGTCTCGACATCGGTGTCCGCCCGCACCGCCCCCAGGTACGCTCGCGCCACCACAGCCGCGACCTGCTCGCTCGCGCTCTCCGAATCCGACCGGGCCGCGGATACGCCCACCTTCGAGGCCTGGAACTTCCGGATCGAACTGACATCGAATACACTCTGTGTGACCGAAGCCCGTGCGTCCATAGTCAAAAACGGCCCCACAAAGGTCGGAAACTCAAAGCCGGGAAACGGCAAGCGCGTGAGGCTAATACCCATCGCCGCCAGGTTGGCGGTTCGATTCTCGTACGAGAAGGCGCCCTCCACGTCGGGCAGCAATGCCGCGCGCGCCTCCTTGGACCGCAACTCAGCCTGCTTAAGCGACTCGGCGGAAAGCTGAATCGGCGTGCTTCCTTCCTGCGAGGTCGCGATTTCTACGGCCCTCTTCAGGCTGAGCGAGAGCGGCCCGCGTTCCTCGGCCGCCAAGGTCGCCGTCATTCCCAAGACCAACATGATGTATCTCATTGCTGCACCTCCGGTGTTGCGGGTGCCCGTAAGCCACCGCTCAAAAAAACCATCAAACGCCGCAAGGTTCGCCGGAAATCCGCGGCGGAGGGCGTCCCGATCACCCCTGTGGGAACCTGCCGGTCCCCGCAGACTGCGTGGCTCATGGCCCCAATCATGAATTGCAGCCTTGCAAATAATTCGGCCTCTGGCAAGTGTGGCAGCGCGCGATGGAGCGCCTGCGTAAACCGCGCGAAGGTCGGGTGGAAGTGCTTGGCCACGATGGCCGGGATCAAACCTTCGGTATACATCCGGCCCATCAGTTTGACGAATTCCGGGCTCCGGCTTCCCGCCTCGATCATGGGGTCGAAGAAAGCCGCGAGCACCTTTTCGACCGTCACCGGCCCGCTGCCAGCCTCGGTCTCAAAGCGCTCCAACTGAGCCAACCGCTCGCGGTTCACCGCCGACGCCTTGCGGACAATCAGTTCGTCCAGCAGATCCTCTTTCGATCCGAAGTGATAATGGACCGCCGCCAGATTGACACCGGCCTCCGCGATGATGTGCCGAAGCGATGTCGCCGCATAGCCTTGATCGGCGATGAGCCGTTCGGCGGCGTCCAGAATCTTCTGTTTCGTATCAATCATCCGATTAAATCAATTGTATTAATTATACGAATGAATGCGCCGGTGTCAAGAGAAAATTTGGGGAGTTGCGGCGCCCGTTGCTTCCCTTGTATCCTTATAGTTTCCCTTATACAGTTGGTCTCGCCCAGGGTGGGAGTCCTATGGGGAAGCGGTCGGGACGGGTGGCCGAGCGGTTAATGGCAACAGACTGTAAATCTGTCGCTCCTTGGAGCTACGGAGGTTCGAATCCTCCCCCGTCCACCAGAGGATTTCGTAGACTGGGTGGGGAGAGCCGCATTGATTGGCGGCCCTGACCCCGAGGGTGGTCGTAGTTCGGTTGGGAGAGCGTCCGCGGTCAGAAACTCCGGCGGTTCGGCTCCCGGCGGGTCGCGGTATCTTGAATTTTGCCGTTGTAGCTCAGTTGGTAGAGCGCGTCCTTGGTAAGGACGAGGTCACCGGTTCAATCCCGGTCAACGGCTCCAGAATTGGGAAGTGGCTTGTGTGTGCTGCCGAGGATTTCGACGGGGCGGCAGTACCGTGGGATGGCTTCCGTTCCCCGAGGACCAATCAAAACTAGACCGTTGGGCAAGCAGCCGTCAGCCGTGGAATCTGAATATCCAGCAAGAGTATGATCCCGCCGGGAGGCGAGTTGTTGAAGAGCAGAGCGGCTGTCGGGGAATGGCTGTGGCTGTTTGAGCGAACTGGTTGCGAAGCGGCATAGCGCCGGTAACGGAAGGTCGCGGTTCGATCCCGTCAACAGTTCCAGATTCTTGCTTTGCAATCCGGACAGGCGAAGGATCAAGGTATGGCAAAGGAAAAATTCGACCGCACCAAGCCGCACGTGAACATCGGGACGATCGGGCACATCGATCACGGCAAGACAACCCTGACGGCGGCGATCACCAAGGTGCTGGCCAAGCATAATCCGAAGGTGAAGTTCCGCAGTTTCGACTCAATCGACAACGCGCCGGAAGAAAAGGCCCGCGGGA
>JAGWQP010000038.1 GCA_028876805.1 Acidobacteriota bacterium
ATTTAGAACAACGGGCCGGTGAGGTGCTTGCTTGGCGGCATGGCCTCACCGGCCGCCTTCTCTATTGGTACTACCCGAATCCGCGCGTAAGCCGACAGTGATGCAGCCGTGAGGAATAGCTTTTTTCTCGCACCTGGACGGAGACTTTGGCTCGGATAAAGGGGGCGGTCGATAGTTCCAGCCTGAATTCGGCATGCCGCTTCTTTTCGCACCTTGGCTTTTTCCCTTCTTTCCAGTAAACGTTATTCCTTGCTGGGATGTTTTCTAAGACCCGGAGGTGCCATGCGCATTCCCGATCACCCCACGCTCATCCTCCGCATGCTCCAGCATCGGCTCAAGAAGCTGTCGACTGCTTCGCCCATCCTGGCCGCCTCGTTGGCCACCTACCGCCGTCCCTGCGGGCAGCCATCCTGCCGCTGCCATCGCGGCGGGCCTCTGCATGCCGCGCAGCACGTGACCTTCGCCGAAGGCGGCAAGACACGCACCGTCTATGTTCCTAAATCGCTCCTGCCGGAGGTTCGGACATGGCTGGCCGAACACCATCGTCTCAAAGCCCTACTCCACGAGATCCATCAACTAACGGTGGCGCTGCTGCGTGCCCGGGCCCGCTTCCTGAAGCTCAAGGCCGGGCGACGCTGATCACGGGCCGTGCTCTGGTGCAGAGTGTCCGCCACTTCTTCCCGGAGTTGAACGCCTGGCTGGATCGCCTGCCCGATACGCGGGTGCAAGAGGATTGCACCTACACGCGCCGCTTCCTGGCCTGGTGGGGTTTGGCCCTGTACCTGCTGCAGTTGGGTTCCCGCCGGCAGCTCGATTATGAGCTGCGCGATGGCGGGGCGCAAGTGCTGGCCAACCTCAACCGCCTGGCCGAGACGGCACAGGAAACGCTGCCGGTGCATGACACGCTCGATCATTTCCTGGGACACAGCACCCTCGGCGGCTTCGAGCGTCTGAACACGCAGCTCGTGCAGCGGTTGGTGCGGATGAAGGTGCTGGACGACGCCCGCTTGCTGGGCCAGTTCGTCGTGTTGCTCGACGCCACCGGCCTGATCTGCTTCCACCGCCGTCACTGTCCGTACTGCCTGGTGCAGAAGTGCGGCAAGCAGACGCTGTACCTGCATCACGTTCTGGAGGCCAAATTATTGGGGCCGGCCGGCGTGGTGCTGTCCTTAGGGAGTGAGTTTATCGAGAATGCGGACGCCGCTCCGACCCAGGGCCGCAGTGCCGAGGAAATCAAGCAGGATTGCGAGCTCAAGGCGTTGCGCCGTCTGCTGCCCCGGCTCAAAAAGAGCTATCCGCAGCTCCGCTTCGTCCTGGCCATGGACGCCTTGTATGCCTGCGGGCCGGTGTTCGCCCTCGTCCAGGACATGGGCTGGTCCTTCGTCGTGACGTTCAAAGAAGGCCGCACGCCGGCTTTGTGGCGCGAATTCCGCACGCTCTTGCCCTTGTGCCCCGACCAGTACCTCCGACGGGACTGGGTCGATCGACCGACGCAGGAATTTCGCTGGGTCAAGGACCTGTCCTACCAGGATAGCGAAGGCCGCTGGTGGAAGCTCAACGCCCTGGACTGTACCGAGACGGCAGCCGACGGACAGCAGCACTACTTCGCCTGGCTGACCAGGCTGCCCGTCGGCCAGAAGACCGTGGAAGCCATCGCCCAGAAAGGAGGACGCGACCGCTGGAAAGTGGAGAATGAAGGGTTCAACCGCCAGAAGAACAGCGGCTTGAACCTGGCCCATGTCTACAGTACCGACCCGGAGAAAGGGAAAATCTACTATGTGTTGCTGCAGATCGCCTTCATCCTCGTGCAGTTGTTGGAGCGCGGCAGCCTGCTGCGCCGGCTCGCGGAAGCAGGGGGACGGCCGGTAGGGAAGCTGTTCGGCAGCTTGAAGAACATCGCCCGCCGGCTGCTGGAGAGCCTCCGTTTTGAGTCGTGGGCCGAGGAATGGTTCGACCCCGAACAAGCCGGCCGCCTGCGGATCCGCCTCGACAGTTCGTAGCATGGCGGCAGAAATCTCCGGGCGGCAAACCATTCGAGAACCGAAAGAAAAAAAACCGGCCCAGCCGGGCACGGTTGCCGTGCGCGCCGGGCTCGGAAGCGCAGCTGGCGACGGCGGCGGCTCCGAACCGCCGTAACGGCTATACCTCACCGCTGAGCTATCGCTCTTTTCGTTTATTGTTCGCCAGCATGAGCGTACGCTGGATTGGCTGGCCTCGCTGCCGTTCGTCGATCCCGATCGTCTGGCGTTCTACGGTCTATCCTATGGTGGTAAAACGGCGATGCGCGTGCCGGCCCTGGTAACCAACTATTGTCTGTCCATCTGCTCGGGCGATTTCAACGATTGGGTCTGGAAATGCGCCTCGACCCTCAGTCCCTATACCTATGTCCGGATGCCCGAATATGAAATTTTCGAGTTCGACCTCGGCAGCACGTTTAACTACGCCGAGATGAGCGCCTTGATCGCCCCGCGCCCGTTCATGGTGGAACGCGGGCACTTCGACCAGGTCGCGCCGGACGAAACGGTGGCCTACGAATTTGCCAAAACGCGTTTTCTTTATGAGGCGCGCCTTGGGCTTCGCAACCAGTGCGCG
>JAGWQP010000420.1 GCA_028876805.1 Acidobacteriota bacterium
ACAGCATCGCCACCATGCCCAGGGAGCACAGGTCTGTGTGTCGAAATTACCATTCGGCTCGTCCGGTGAAAGAATCGGGTGGTGGAAGCCCGGGTGACGGCGAGGCCGTTGGCCCAGATCGTTCGTCAGCAAGGTGATCGATGGGTGACCCGGGGTCGCACCAGTTCGAACGGTCTCGCGCGCGTTTGTCGGGTTCCGGAATGGGACAGCCTTGTGTATAATTGCATCGCGGTGATTCCGAGGAGACCGACTATGAAGACGACAACACGCCAGCAGTGGAGGTTCATGGCGATCGCCATGGCCGCTTGTATGGCTGGAACTTCAGGGCAAGCGGTAGCGCAAGATCGTTCGCAAGCGGTGGTCACGATCGGCGGCGCCGATCTCGGCGGTGTGGTTAGCAGTCCGAACGGACCGGAAGCAGGCGTCTGGGTGATCGCGGAGACCACTGACCTTCCCACCAAGTTCGCGAAGATGGTAGTCACCGACGACCGGGGCCGTTTCGTCATCCCGGACCTTCCCAATGCGACGTACAGGGTGTGGGTACGCGGCTATGGGCTCATTGATTCTCCCAAGGTCAAAGCGGAGCGGGGAAAGCACCTCAACCTGACCGCAGTACCGGCGCCGAACCTCGCTGCGGCGGCCGAGTACTACCCGGGCGTCTACTGGTATTCGATGCTCCAGATTCCGGATAAGCGCGAATTCCCGGGCACTGGCGCTAGCGGGAACGGCATCCAGCCCGTGATGAAGACGCAGCACTATTGGATCGACACGGTCAAGAACTCGTGCCAGTCGTGCCATGCGCTCGGCTCCAAGGGAATCCGCACGATTCCCAACCAATGGGGGCACTTTGAAAATTCGATCCAGGCTTGGACACGCCGCCTCCAAGCCGGCCAAGCCCAAACCAACATGGCTGTGACTCTCGGCCGGCTCGGCCCGCAAAAGGCACTGGCCCTTTTCGCGGACTGGACCGACCGCATCGCGGCCGGCGAACTGCCCTCCGCCAAACCAGAGCGGCCTCAGGGTGCCGAGCGCAACGTGGTCATCAGCATGTGGGAGTGGTCGACACCCAAGGCTTATCTTCACGATGCAATCTCGACCGATAAGCGGAATCCGCGGGTCAACGCCAACGGCTTCATCTACGGATCGCCCGAGGAGAGCACCGACATGGTGCCGGTCCTCAATCCCCTCACCAACGAGGCTTGGCAGGTGAAGCATCCCTTCCGCGATGCCGATACCCCCTCTTCGCTGAGCCTCTCGCACGGGCACTCCCCGTATTGGGGCGACGAACCGATTTGGGACGGCCACACCAGTATCCACAACCCACTGATCGACGGCAAGGGCCGAGTCTGGTTCACGGCGCGCATTCGAGGGCCCAAAAACCCGGACTACTGCAAGGCGGGCTCTGAGCTTGCTTCGGCGAAGGTCGCGCCACTGAACGAGTCCACGCGCCAGCTTTCCATGTATGATCCCAAAACCGGCAAGTGGTCGCTCATCGACACGTGCTTCACCACGCAACATCTCTACTTCGCCAAGGACCCCAACAACACGTTGTGGACGAGTGCAGGTGGGCCGGACAGCGGCGTGGTCGGCTGGCTGAACACCAAAATGTACGAGCAGACCGGCGACGAGGTGAAATCGCAGGGCTGGACTCCACTCATCCTCGACACCAACGGCAACGGCAAACGCGACGAGTACGTCGAGGCCAATCAGCCCCTCGACCCCAAGAAGGACAAACGCATCATGGCGGCGTTTTACGGCGTTCAGCCGAGCACGGTGGACGATTCCATCTGGGGCCAGGCGATGGACGTCGGGTTCTCGCGAATCGATCAGCCCGGATACATCGTGCGGCTCGTGCCCGGTCCCAATCCGTCGCAGACTTCTCTGGCCGAAGTTTACCTCCCGCCTGATATCGGCTACGGATCGCGCGGCATCGATCTCGATCTCAATGGCGTGGTCTGGACGACGCTGTCGAGCGGACATCTGGCGAGCTTCGACCGGCGCAAGTGCAAAGGGCCGCTCAACGGGCCGACGGCGGCGACCGGAAAGCACTGCCCCGAAGGATGGACCCTGTATCAATTTCCGGGCCCCCAGTTCAAGGGTGTCACGGACCCTGGCAGCGCCGATCACGCCTACTTCCTCTGGGTGGACCGATACAACACCTTAGGTCTCGGGCCCAACGTCCCGATCGCAGAGTCCAATGGCAATGAGTCGCTGCTGGCCTTGGTGAACGGGAAGTTTGTGAACCTCCACGTTCCTTATCCGATGGGTTTCTTCAGCAAGAACGTGGATGGCCGCATCGACGATCCCAACACCGGCTGGAAGGGCCGCGGACTGTGGACGACCACCGGTACACGCACGGTGTTCCACAATGAGGGCGGCGCCGAGTCGCGGCCCAAAGTCTACCACGTTCAGATGCGTCCCGATCCGCTCGCGCGGTGAAGGCCTCCCGGCTACGGGATCTGGTTCCTGGTCTCGATGTGGCACATTCCGTACGTCAGGGTCTGGCCCGGGTCGGGCTGCGCCTGGTGCCATGTGTACGGTGGAATGACGACAAAATCACCCGCCTTCACTCGATAGTAGCTCGCCCCTGTGAGTGGCCCACCCGCATGTTGACCATCGGGGCTCTGCCGTTCGATGGCGGGGGAGCCACCGAGCGCGACCTGTCCAGTTCCGCTGACCAGAACATAGATTTGCGTCTTATTCTCGTGCATCTCGGAACCGACGTAGTGCTCCATCTCTCCCGTATTCGGGTCCTTGCGGGGCGGGTCGAAGTACTGCCTTCTCATCAGGGTAAGGCGGTATTGAGGAGCCCATGCCAAGTGGTTTGTGGCGCCCGGATCCCCCGGGGGAAAGTCGCCGTGCGCGTCCGCCGGCGGAAATCGTCTTTTGATTTCGTCGATCGAATAATACAGGCCTTTTCCGTTCACCGCCCGGGTAGCCGGGGGCCCCGGTGTAGCCGCGTTAGCTTGCGTGGTTTGGCTCTGTGCCACCACGCCCGCGCGCGGGTTCACCATATAGCCCGCCAGAAAGCATACTGCACCGAATAGCGCCCCCGGAATCAACCGCTTCATGAGCCACCTCCTTGGCCCGGCGCTACCGCGAAGTTCCGCCCGTCCATCGTGCTCGCAAGGCGCCGCGGTCGACTTCGGTCCCGCGGAGATAGACAGTCGCGATTCGCCGCGTGTTCGTGATGTCGTCGAGTGGATTCGCGTCCAGCACGACGAAGTCTGCGCTCTTTCGAGCCGTGATGGTGCCGGCGTCTGAGAGGCCCATCAGCTCGGCCGCATTGCGCGTCGCCGCCACCAGAACCTGCGCTGGCGTCATCCCGGACGCCACCATATCCGCCATCTCCTCGTGCGCGGCCCAGGGGATGGGGCCGTCGGTGCCTAAGGCGATCTTAATGCCGGCCGCATTCAACTTGGCCAGATTGCGCGACTGGATTCCGAAGAATTGCTGGGCTTTCGGATCGTCCTTGCTCTCTGCTTGTACCTTTTGGAATTCTGCGGCGGTCATGCTGTCGCGGAGCCAGCTCCTGTCCACCTTCACCCCGCGATCCGGGAGGTTCGGGTCCACGATCATGTTCGGCCGCGTCTTCATCATCTTGATGAACTCGTCGTCAATGTCTTTGTCTCGGACGCTATGGGCGAAAGCGTCGACGCCAGCTCGAAAAACTCCCTTGGCATCCTCCAGCGTAAAGATGTGGGCGATCACCCGGAGATGGTGTTTGTGCGCCTCGTCGATCGCGGTGCGGTACAGCTCGGGACTCAATTTGGTGACCGTATGATCCCGGTCGTCCACCCAGATCTTGATGATGTCCACTTTCTTGGCAGCCATCTCCCCGACGTCCTTCCGGACCTCGGCTTCGCTCGTAACCCAGAAAGGAGCTTCGGTGCGCCCCGGCTCCGGGCCGGTTATGCCGCGCCCCGCGGTTCTGAGCCGTGCGGCGTTGGGGATGTTTTCCGCCCGCACCTGGAAGGCCACGTCGCCCGTGTCCTGACCCAGGCTCATCGCCGCACCGACTCCGTAGTACGCCAGATGCTGCAACTGATCCACAAGGGCATCTCGGGTCACCGCGAGGTGCTTGTGGGCGTCGACGATCGCGGGTATGACGGTCTTGCCGGTTAGATCCACGTGAGCGGCGCCCGCCGGGACCTTGAGCTGACCTTTGCGGCTGACTGCAGTGAACCGGCCGTTCTCCACAATGAATGCGGCATCTGAAACGGGCGCACTGCCGTCGCCGGCAATCAGCCGCGCCCCTTCGAACACCGTCACGGCCGCCGACTGCGCCTCAACCACCACGGGCGCAAAGCAACCGGTCGCGAGCCACCAAGCGACCGACAAACAGGCGACGAACGTCTCATTCCGGGATTGCCAATTGACACCCTGCATCGAAACCTCCTGCGATAGCCTGGATCACGGTTTAGTCCGCCAGACCCGACACGGTTCGCCCGGTCTTGGCGACTGGATTAGTATATCGTGACCTTGAAGCCTATAAAGGGCCTTCCGTTTGAGAGAGCAGGTCGTTGGTCCTCGTGGCCGACCGCTTAAAACCGATTACCACCTGCGGGGGTCGGCTGCTGGCGGCGGATGTATAATCGATGGCGACCTGGAAGCCAACGGCCGCGCCGCTCATACGGGCTAACCGCGACGGAAAAGAGGCTCGATGCCTAACCGCAGGGAATTCTTTAAGGAAGTAGCCGGCGTGACGGCCGGCATCGTCTTCAGTGGATGCAGCCTGGTGCGAGCTGCCCCGCAGTCGGCACCAGCGGGGAAGCGCCGCCAGGTGACGGTGGGTGGCAAACGTGTGAAGACCATCGATGTCCACGCTCACTGTAACGTGCCGGAAGCCATGGCCTTGATGCCGAATCCGCCAAACGGTCAGAACCTGTTCCTGACGCCGGAACGCGTGGCGGACCGCTTGGCGTTGATGGACCAACAGGGCACCGATATCGAAGCGCTGAGCATCAATCCGTTTTGGTACGGAGTGGACCGGGACCTGGCTCGCCAGATTATCAAGATCCAGAATGAAAAACTGGCCGAATTGTGCGCCTCGCACCCCGACCGGTTCGTGGCTTTCGCCACGGTGGCGCTGCAGCATCCCGACCTGGCGGTCGAGCAGTTGGAGGAAGGGGTCAAGAAGCTGGGACTGCGCGGCGCATCCATCGGAGGCAGCGTCAACGGCGAGGAGCTGTCCTCTGAGAAATTTCACCCTTTCTGGGGGAAGGCCGAAGAACTCGGAGTGCCGGTTTTCATGCACCCCCAAGGCGTCCCCGATCTCCGCAAACGGCTCGCAGGTAATGGCATGCTGACCAATGTGATCGGCAATCCGCTCGAAACCACGATCGCGCTCTCCCATCTCATCTTTGAGGGGACGCTCGATCGCTTTCCGGGGCTGAAGCTCTGCGCCGCACATGGAGGCGGTTACCTGCCGTCATATGCCGACCGGTCGGATCATGGGTGCCTGGTGTTTCCCCAGCAGTGCAGCCCCACGCCGCTCAAAAAACACCCCACCGAGTATTTGCGGCAGCTTTATTTCGACGCGCTGGTCTTTACTCCAGAAGCGCTCCGGCATCTGGTCGCCCAATGCGGTGTCAGCCAGATCGTGATGGGCACCGACTCCCCCATTGGCTGGACCAACGTGGAAGTCGATCACATCCTCGGCACGCCGAGTTTGAGCAACGCCCAAAAGCAAGCGATCCTGGGCGGTAATGCAGCCAAGCTGCTCGGAATTACTTCGTAGCCTCGAGGGCCGCCGGCAATAGCCGGGAAATCGCGTTGGGCCGCATTCTCCCTATCGCTTGTGCGCCTGGTCCTTCTCGTTCTCGCAGTAGGTTTCGATCAGATCGGTATCGGGAAGCAGCTTAACCGGCACCTTCGCCTGCCAAGGCTTGACATAGGCTCCCGAGTCGTCGATCGTGATGTCGATTTCCAGGTGCCCGAAGTCGCGACGTATGAACCGCTCGGTGACGTGCGCGGCCTCGGTTTGCGGATGGCCCTTGGCTGTATCCACCCAAGAACGCCCGTTGAAACCAATGGTGTCCACCACCAGCGTGTTGCCTTCCCAGCGCCCGACCGAATAACCCAGCCAGCTTGGCTGCGGGTCCGAGGGCGAGGGGCGGCCATCGAGAAATACTTGACGGAACGTGGAGTTGGCGGAGGTTTCATAAAGCAGCACCACCAGCGCCGGCGTCTGCACAATCTTAAATGGGTGGGGAGCAGTGTCGGCAGACATGTTGATTCGTGGAACGCCGGGTGGCATGCACTGGGCCAGCGGATCGTCCTGATGGTCTTTTCCTTCGCGCTCGGCCTGAAGTGCTTTCGCCCAAGGCTCGAGGATCACGTCGTCCGGCCGCAGATCCTTGGCGAGGTTCTGGAAGTATCCAGACTCGGTCTCCCAAACCCCGGAAAGATCGGGCTTACCGTCCGGGGCTCGGGGTGTGGGCGCGGAAAGATTCACCTTGCCGTTGGGGGTGCGCGGAACTCCCGGCGTGGGATAGTTCACCCACTGGGCGCCCAGAGGAGGCGAGGCGAAATACAGCACGCTGGCGGCGAACAGCACGATTGGATCACAGGCAACGGCGGATCGCGGCATTCTACGGCTCCCTCAGTCCAGCGGCTGTATGCGAACGAGGTCGTTATTGTAGTCCACGTACCAGACCGTTGCCGGTTTCGTAGAAGTGTCGATGACGGTCCGCCGGTCATAGGAGTAAGGTTCCGGCATCTGATAAGCGACCCAATGATCGGTTTTGGGAGTGTACCGAAGCAGCTGCCGCCCATGGAGCACGCCAGCCCATATCTCGCCGTTTTTGTCAGGCATAGCTTCGTAGAAGTCGGTGTAGGGGTGTGGAGCAATCGGCGGCCAATGTTCTTCAATGCGGCCTGCCTTCGCGTTCAGCTCGATCAGGGCGCCGTCCGCCCCTCCCCACCAAGTGTTTCCGAAGGGATCAAAACCGCCGCGTTTGGCGGTCATCATGTGAGCCCCGCTGTTCAAATTCAATATCTTCCCGGTCTCAATCTCCAGCATCTCGACGGTATTGCCCCAGTTGGCCGGGCCGCTGCCTCCCCAATACCTGCCGTCGTAAGAAATGGTGTTGTCGTAGGTGCTGTTGGCCTGCAGCGGCCATTGCTTCAGAACCTCACCGGTGTTCGGGTCCATCTTGACGATGCGGCCCGCTCGCCCGTCCCACACATTACCCTCCGCGTCCAGCGTGAAATTTCCGAAACTGGGAGCATTGATGGGAGTCTGGCTTGCGATGCGGACCTGCTTTACTTCGCCGGTCTTGGGATCCAACCGGTTGAGTTGATGCGCCCAGTTTTCCGAGATCCAAACGATGCCGTGGTTGTCGACGACCTGATGATGCGTTCCCGGCATGGCGCCCGGCGTCAAGGGAAGCGTGTATTCAGTGAAGATCCCCGTGCGCGGGTCCATCTTGCCGACGTAACGGGTCTTATGGCTGGTAAACCAGACGTTGCCCTGCCCATCGAGCGCGGCGTCGTGAAGAGCCAGTAGTTGCTGCGGCAGTTCGTATTCGGTGACGACGACCCGCGTGGCCCGGCCGCGAGGCCGGGGAAAGACGCGCAGCGGCGCATCCTGCGCACCGGGGCCGCGGACCCGTGTGAGGAATTTGACGAGCAGTGTGGCTTCGGCGTCCGGATCCGACATCGCCCGGTTGCGCACGGCAATTGCGGTGCCGGTAAAATGCATCATGCGGTCTACGATCAGACTCCAGCCGTGTTCGTCATAACGGCTTCTGAAAATCTGCTGCCAGGAGTGGCACCCAGAGCAGTTCTTCTGCAGCGTCGCTTTTTCTTCGGCCGTGCCCGGAAGGTTCCACAAGATCTCTGCACCGCTGAGCTGGGATTCGAGCGCCTGAGAGGCCGGCAGATTGTCCGACGCAGCGACCCGTTCCAGCACAATATCCTCAAGCTTCGTGGCGCCATCGATCGAAACCGAATCTCGGCGGTATGGCTTGAATGGGACGGGGGTTGCGATGCGCAAGGTGTAGGAACCGGCCTGCATCTTGGGGAATTCGAATTTGCCTCGGCCGTCGGTATATACGGTGGTCCGTACACCGTTGGGAGCGACGAGCTGGACTCCTACACCCTCGGGCGAATCGCCGCTGGTGATTCGCACCGCGCCGATGGCGCCGCCAGTAAGGTCGCCCGGGACCGGCCACTTGTTTGTCTCGGCCCGATAGAAGGGGTTCGCGGGCGGATTTTCACCTTCCACGCAGCACTTTCCCGAGTGAAAGTAAGCCACCAGATCCGCGATGTCGGCATCGGACAGGCTGGGTTCAAACGCCGGCATGCCGGCGCCGCCCTTCTTGATTTTGGCGGTAACGGTTTCGTCGTCGACCCGAGCGCCCCCAACTAGGCTC
>JAGWQP010000421.1 GCA_028876805.1 Acidobacteriota bacterium
AGGCGCGGAGAAGGAACCTTCCAGTAGCCCGGCCGGAACAGCGGGACGCCCGAGCCGCCCGCAACGTAGATGACGTTACGCGCCCAGGGCTCAAGCGGGCTGACAAAATTGGTGGTAATTACCGGGACTTCGAGGCCGCGCCCTTGCATCGTTTCGATGGCCCGCACCAAGTCGACCGCGATCTGCTGCGGCTCGACCGTTCCACCGGGCTCGACCGAGAGATCACAGCCGTCAAAACCCATTCCGCTCAGCAGCGGGGCGAGATCGAAGTACTCCACGTCGGGGAGCAGACGGGAATAGAGGCAAATCAGAGGCCCGGTTCGCACGCGGGGCTGAGCCGCGAGACGACGGGCTGCCAGCGCAGCCCCGGCCAGGAATTCACGTCTGCTGATTCCCATCCCGATATTGTACCGGGCGCACCGGGTGCCTTACGACAACTCGTCCAGCTCCTTGGCAGTGCGTGCCAGGATGTCCCGAAGACGTTCGGTGCCGCCCGGCTTGGGACCCAGTCGCGCCGCCGCGCTCCAGAACGATTTCATGAACGTTCCGAACGGCGGCATCAGATGCGGCTGCGGAGGATAAAAGGGCCCGAACCGTGGCCGCTCTCCCCAGCTTCTGGCTCGCTCCCAGATGCGTTTGACGCTCTCCGGATCCTTCTCCAGTTCCGCGCGGCCGCGATCGGTGATGCGATAGGTGCGCTTGCCTTCCTGCTGCTCGGACTGGATCAGATCCTCGTCTTCGAGTAGTTGCAGCGTTGGATACACGCTGCCGGCGCTGGCGCGATACAGCCCGCCTGAGCGTTCTTCCATTTCTTTCATGAGCTGGTAGCCATGCTTGGGCCCTTCGTTCAACAGCGAAAGCAGCGCCAACCGGACGCCACCGGATTCGAAGAAGCGCCTCCGCCCGACAAACGACCCCCAAGGCCAGAGGTCAGAAAACTCGGTCCATTCTCGGTTCATGATGTATCTAAGATATATCAAACGCTATATCGAATCAAGAGTTGCCCGGACTCGTGTTACGCCCTTGGGTCGCCGAAGTCACTGCTTTATTAGGAGCTCCGGCTTAACGTAGGGCCCTGTTAACGGCCCGGGCGCGGTGATTCTCGGCAATCCGGTCGGGCTGCCGTATGGCCAATATCGACGATACGATCGGGCTTCCGAACAGCCATCCCGCAATCGAGTAGCGCCAAACCCGAACGAATCCTTCGGCCCGCCTGGCTCGACAGGTGGAGGGCGGAGGCTCCGCGGGGCGCTGGATTCGGCTACCCGCGGTCGTTGCTCAAAACTGTTCAGGCTGCATCGTTTCCCAGAAAAGACAGGTTTCCGACCTCCGAAACGCTCTCCGCGCAGGCCGCGCGCTCTCTACTTCCATCGACGAGATCGGGTTCGGCGACGCAAGATCGACGACGCCACGCGCTCGGCGTCGCTGGCGAAATCGGCTAGTTGACAGGGTTGACGCCGCCCTTGATGTGGCCTTCGAGGAAATCCTTGTTGTTCTCCTCGCAGGAGTACTCCATGATCTCCCAATCCGGCCGCAGCGTGAATACCCGAGTGTTCTTCCAGGGCTTGGTGTAGTATTTCGGGTCGTTGATGGTGATTTCGTACGCGATGTGCCCGGCATCGGTCCGGGTGAAGCGCTCCAGGGTGCGCAGCTGATCGCTGTGCGGGTGGCCTATCGTGTCGAGCCGCGTCTTGCCGTTAAAGTTCACGGTATCGACCACCAGGGTATCCCCTTCCCAGTGGCCGACCGAATCGCCAAACCAAGTCCCCACCTGGTCGCGGTGCGGACGCCCGTCCACGTGGAATACCTTAAACCACGTGTTCTGTTCGTACAACAACGCCAGATACTGATCACTCTGCATGATCTGAATCGGATCGGGCGAGTTCATCGAGCGGATCAACCCGAACGGCAGACAGCTGCCCGTGTAGTCGCCCTTGGCTGGGTCATAGGCTTCCCAGATCTTCTTTCCTTCTGGTGTAAATGGAAGTTCCTTGCGAGGCGGTCCCGGAGGACCTTTGGGCGCGGCCTGTCCGGGAGCCGGCGGCGCGTCCGGCAAGCTCGCGTCGGCGACCTGGTCGTGATTACGCGTCGTGACCGTCATGTCGGGAACGTACGGCCGCTGCCACATTCCGCTGAAGTCCGGCTTGCCGTTCAAGCGGGGCGCTGCACCTTCCGGGGGTTTGGGCCCGCGGCCCTGGGCCGAAGCCGGCGCGGATGCCAGCGGCAACAGCGCGACGGCCAGCGCCGCCTTGCCGACCCAATTGTGAAAACAAAATCTCATTGATGAAGTCTCCTTATTCGCTTCGCATCCGCCGCAAAACGGAAAAGAGACCTCCCTTACGGAGATCTCTCGTCCTGAAGGCTAGACCGATGGTACGCACCGCCGGCACAATCTCGATCGTCGGAGGAGCGCGCTCCTTTTACTGGCCGGCGTTCTTGCGCGCGTTGGGGCCGCCATCGTCGGCGGAACCCGCAAACACTTTCTTTCCGTCCGGCAGCGTGACCGACCGGGAGTTGCAGGTATTGGTTCCGTCTTTAGCGCGGAAGCCTTCAATCGTGACCTGGTCGCCCTCCTTGAGGGCGCTCTTGGTCCACCCGTTGCGTGTCAGCGAATTCGGCGGACCGCCTTCGCACTGCCACGCAGTCACCTTGCCGCCCTCATCCTTGGCTGAAATGTAAATCCAAATGTGAGGATTCATCCAATCGACTTTGGTCACGGTGCCCTTGAGGCTCACAGGCTGCTTGTCATCGAACTCGGCCGAAAACGAATGATGCGCCAGTACCGGCGTCGCGGACATGAGCAAGCCGAGGCCTGCCACGAGTATTCCTAACGTTGCTTTCATCGTGATATCTCCTGATTCAAAGTTTCAGGCGTGCCCGCTGCCTATTGCTGGTTGGCCTCGGCGGCCGAGCCCGCAAACACCCTCCGCCCGTCCGGGAGCGTGACCCTGCGGGCATTCGCCAAGTTCGATCCGTCCTTGGCGAGGTAGCCTTCCACCGTGACCTGATCTCCCTCTTTCAGAGAAGACCGTCTCCAGCCCTGCCGGATCAACACGTTCGGGCTGCCGAGTTCAAAATTCCAATTGGCGACCTTGCCGTTTTCGTCCTTCACTTCGACATAGAAGCGCGCGTGGGGGTTGGTCCACTCCACCTTGGTGACGGTTCCAGTCACCTTCATCGGCTTGTTTGAGTCGTACTCAGCTTCAAACGAGTGATGGGCCAGCGCCGGCATCGCCGCAAGAAACATGCCGAACCCGGCCGCCAAGACGCTCAACTGCGCTCTCATCTTCTTCTGACCTCCCATAGGCTGCCGCTGCCTTAAAGATTGAGACTATGATGTGGCGCATAGTCGCACCGCGCGGTTACCTCGAATCCTTCGCCAGCCCTCTTGCGACTTTGCCCCTCTCGGCTGAGGTAATTTCCGGAAAGGACCATCCGCCAGTGGGCATCATTCTATTATCTGGTTCCGTGGGTGTCAAGGCTAACGAACAGGCTAATGACAGGATCACCAACAGGATCACCAGAGCGGCTGCGCGGCGATCGCTGCCGTTTATCTCAGGACGAGGGCGGGTTCGCCCGGGCTGTCTCGAGCCGGGTAACGGTTTTGCGTTCTAGAGGACCCGCCGGCTACCTTTGAGGTTGCCGACCGACACCGGACCGTTGTGCGTCGAAAGGTGGACCACGTCGCCGCTGCCGTTCAGTTCGATCATTCGGGGGAAGAAGCGGTTGCCCTCGGTTTGGGCACTCTGGCACGCGTCGATACGGCAGCTGATGGGAGCATAGCCCGAGGTTTCGACGCGAAGGCCTGAACGAAACCCGTTGGGCAGCCTCACGCTCAACGGCCCGTTGCTCGTGCGGGCCTCCAGTTGCGAACCGTTCCAGACCTCATCCGGCAGGATGAGCGAAATCGGTCCATTCAAAGCCTGTAACCGCACGTCGCCGCTGCCGCCGGACATCGAAATGGGTCCGTTGGTAGTCTCGGCATCGATCGTTCCAGAACAGCGATCGAGCGATAGAGGACCATTGGTCGCGTGCATCGTCAGCTTGCCGGTTACCTCGGCGGCCTCAATCGGACCGTTCCCGGTTTCCAGGTTCAGGGAGGCATCTGTCGGGGCGTGAACGAAGAAAACGACCCGCCAGCTGTTCTCCGGGTCCGGGGGGCCGATAGCAGTGAACCGGCCGCCATTGCGGGTGACTGAAATCGACCCCAGCGCCTGGTCCGACGCGGTGGTCGTTCCGGCACCTGCGTATCGGCAGACTTGGACCGAATAGTCCGGCCGATCCCAGCCGCGGACGTACACCATCGAGTGGTCCCGGGCATCGATCTCGACCCCAGATCGCTCGCCTTGAGAGATGGTATAGTTTCGCGTGTCCTGGGCGAGCGCGCCGGATGCTCGGACCCGCAGATCGGAACAGCGCTCCGCATTCCGGCCGCCATCCACGCGAAAGTCCCAGTCCCGCCCGAACTGCGCCTGACCGGGCAGCGGCCAACCCCCCAGGCCGATCGCAAGCCCTGCTGCGCTCAAAAGGATTTGCCGGATCATGCGTAAGCAGACGCGCCGATTGGGAAAACGTTAGTCCAGCTGGTCGCGCTTTCGATGTTAATGCTATCCTGAACGTTTGACCCGTTTTTCCCCGCACTGTCTCGCGCTCCTGCTTTCGCTGGCGCCGGTTGCCCTGGCGCAGCCCTCCGCGTTGCTCGACGCCCTGTCACAGGAGCTCAACCGCAACTTCACTGTCCTCAAGCAGAACGCCGACCCGCCTCCCTACTTCCTGAGCTACGAGGTGACCGAACAGGACCTCCGGAGCATCTCTGGGACGCTGGGAACGATCTCCAATACCGACAGCGGCAAGGAGCGAGACCTCGACGTGTCGATGCGAGTGGGCAGCTCTAAGCTCGACAACTACCATCAGGTGCGTGGCGACCGCGGCCAGTTCACCTCGGGCTCGCTGCTCTCGGTGGAGGATAACGTGAACGCCATCAAACGGCGTTTGTGGCAGGAGACCGACCGGGCTTACCGCGCTGCAGCGGAGCGTCTGATTCGGATCAAGACCAATACGCAGGTGAACGTGGCCGCCGAGGATGACTCCGACGACTTCACCTCGGAAATGCCGGCCACCTTTCAGGAAGCGCCGCCCCAGCTCCGGTTTGACGAAGCTCGGTGGACCGAGCGGATTCGCAAGCTCTCCTCACACTTCCAAAACTACCCGGGCGTCCTCACCTCGCACGTTTCCGTCACCGCGCAGACCGATACTCGCTACCTCGTCAATACCGACGGTACGAGGGTGGCGCACGGGCGCGGTTTTGCGCGGGTCGTCATTACCGCTTCGGCCAAGGCCGAGGATGGCACCGACCTCGCGACCAGCGAGACGTTCGAGGCCGTCGACGCAGCGGGCCTGCCCAAAGATGAAGTGCTGCTGGCGTCGATTGACCGCGTGGCCGGGGACCTGACGGGCCTGCTGCACGCGCCTGAAGCCGAGCCGTTCGTAGGTCCCGCCATTTTTTCCGGCCGCGCCGCCGGCGTCTTCTTTCACGAGATCTTCGGCCACCGAGTCGAGGGGCACCGCCAGAAGGATGTTACCGAAGGCCAGACGTTTACCAAGAGTATCGGAACACAGGTTCTCCCGGATTTTCTATCCGTGGTGTTTGACCCGACCCGCCGTAAGATCGATGGGATCGATCTGAACGGCTGGTATGAGTACGATGACGAGGGCGTGAAGGCCCGCCCGGTGCTGGCGGTCGATAAGGGTGTGCTGAAGACGTTTCTGATGTCACGCTCACCGATTAAAGGCATCGGTCACTCAAACGGCCACGGACGTCGGCAGCCCGGCTACGAGGTGGTGTCGCGCCAGTCGAATCTGATCGTGGAATCGTCGAACTCGGTGCCCGAGGCCCGCCTGCGCCAGATGTTGATCGACGAAATTAAACGCCAGAACAAGCCCTACGGGCTGTATTTCCGCGATATCACGGGTGGCTTCACCACCACCAGCCGCGCGGGGCTGCAGGCCTTTAAGGTGATCCCCATCGTGGTCTACCGCGTCTACGCGGACGGCCGTCCGGATGAACTGGTGCGCGGTGCCGATATAGTCGGTACGCCGCTCGCCAGTTTCTCGAAGATCCTGGCCACGTCGGACAAGTTGGAGGTCTTCAACGGATATTGCGGCGCCGAATCGGGCAGCGTGCCGGTTTCGGCGGTGGCGCCGGCCATCCTGGTATCGGAGATCGAAATCGAAAAGAAGGCCAAATCGCAGGACCGCCCGCCGTTGCTGCCTCCGCCGTTGCCCGCCGAATCCACCAGGAGCAGCGGCCAATGAGACCCTGGCTGTGGCTGCCGGCGTCGGTGCTGGTCGCCGGCATCGTGTTGACTGCCCAGGCGCCGGTCACCGCCCCGGTCCTGCAGGCCATGCACGACGA
>JAGWQP010000422.1 GCA_028876805.1 Acidobacteriota bacterium
ACCGTTCCTATACCTATTTCGTTCAGCCGGGTGACACACTCGACTCCGTGCGGGATGCGCTGGTGGAGATCGTCAACCAGGATCCCAAGGTGTCCGCCAGCGCGGGCATTGCGTTCGCGCGCAACTTCATCCTGCAGGCGCGCGTCGCCGGTCCCGGCGGCAACGGTCTCCCCTTTAGCACCTCGGTTGCCGGCCCGTCCGGCGGTTCGGGTGCCCAACTGATCCTGACGCCGGAAACAACCAGCCTTTGCTGCGCCAATACTGCCTTTAGTCCTGTGACCGCCGCGAATCCGGCGGTACCCGGGGAGGTGCTCCTGGTATATGCCACGGGCCTGGGTTTGCCGGTGCTGTCGGAGGCCAATCAGAACCTGATCCAAACCGGTGTCAAGTATCCGCAGGGCGGGCCGATTACAAAGCCCGTCAACTTTGTTTCCTCGCTCGCCGGCGGCAAGACCGCCAATATTCTCTCGGCCTCCTTGAAACCGGGAACGGTGGGAACCTACGAAGTGTTGCTGCAGCTGAATAGCTCCATGCCGACGAATCCTTTGACCAACGTCTATATCGCCCAGGACATTTACATCAGCAATATTGTTACGTTCGCGCTCGTCGGTCAGTAAAAGTTTCCGTGCCGTAGATCTCGCGCACCCGCTGATGGACCGCGGTGGGTACGAGGTGTTCCCAGCCGTAACCTCGAGCGACGCGTTCGCGCACCTCGGTAGAGGAAACGTGGCTGAACGAGCGCGGCAACTCCAGCCGCTCGATCCGGTCCGATAGACCAGCCGGTGGGGTGTACTCCCCATTTCTAGCGGCCACGAGCAAGTCGAAGGCTTGAAGCATCATCGGAAATTCCACGCGGTTGCCGTAGTCCCAACCGGCAATCCGCTCAGCGGCATCCCGCCCGCACAGGAAGGTCAGCCGGACCTCCGGACCGTAAGCTTGACGACACTCCGCCGCGATGTTGACAAACAGCCCTTGGTCGGCAATCGCCAGCGAGAACTGGCCTTCGGCGCGAAGCGCTAGATCGAGCAGCTCCAGGCGCTCGGCAAAAGAGGCGCCCGTGTAACCTTTGTGAGGAAACACCCGGGGAAGGACAAAGACGATCTCCTGGCAGCAACCTTGCGCCGCCCGGGCCAGAGCCAGATGGGCCACTGTGATCGGGTTGAAGGTTCCGGGAAGAACTCCGAGACGCGAAGTGTCACTGCCTATCCGTCGGACAAATTCCATTACCTCTTATCGCACCCCGTCCAAATCCTGCCCAGCAGATCCGATTTTGGCTGAGACAGACGAAAACGTTCTCCATGTCAGGCGAAACCGCCCAAAAACACCAAGGGCGCGGAATTGCTCCCGCGCCCTGTACCGAAAAACCGGATTAGGCGGCCAGAAGTTCGTCGAACGATTCGCCGCCTTCGGGCTCGAATTCGTGGCGGTCGGCTGCTTCCTGGCACCGAATACAGTACTTAGCCCACGGCACCGCATCGAGGCGCTTGGGCTTGATTTCTTCTTCGCAATGGAGGCAGCTCCCGTAGTTGCCCTCGGCAATCCGAACGAGGGCCGCGCGGACGCTGCGGAGCAGACTGGATTCACGGTCCAGATTGCGAATGGCGAGTTCACGTTCGCCAGCGAGCTGGACCTCATCGATGGCATCCGGGGTCTTCTCAATGGCGATGTCGTCCCGGTTGCGAAGCCCAGCGGCCAGCTCTTCCTGCTTGGCCTCCAACAGCACCTTGTATTTGTTCAGGTCATTTCGGTTCATACCCGCTCAGCTCCCTTCCATTGCCGCTTTTTCGTTATATTTGTTATCTTTAGCGTGATTTCGTCCGCATCCATATAGACGACGGATCACGGCAAAAGTTTCATTTCTTGTAACCCCCTCGTTGGGGCTATCTTTGGTCCTTCCGGGCGCGGCAAAGTTCGCACGGAACCACAGGCTAGCAATTCATGTGCCAAAACCAAAAAGGCGGTCTACAGTCCTCCGAGAGCGGTGTTCTCATCGGCTGAACCGGAATACAGCAGAAATACAGGCCTTCTTTAGCTTGAAGGTTTGATGCAGACCGCGATGATGGAAAGTGATGGCCAAGGCAACCAGGCGTCGATCGGCCGCCACAGCCAGACCAAACGGTCGAACAGGCGTAGCGTGGGACGTCGGACAGTCGGCTTTTTTAGCAACTTCCCATGAACGTACCAGGCGGGGCGCGAAGTGCGGTTGAAATCCAGAATCTGTTCCACGTGCAGACCAGATTCCTCGATTCGGGTTCGCAACTGATCCTTGGAGTAGCGGCGGCAGTGCCCTAGAGCCTGGTCCATGCTGCCGAACAGATTCTGGTCCTGAGGCACCAGGATCAGCGCGCGCCCCCCCGGTATGAGGGTGGAACGAATGTTTCGGAGAGCCAGCCGATCGTCCGGAATATGCTCGAGGATGTTGAGACAGATCACGGTGTCCATCTGGCCGGCGAACGGAATGAAATCCGCTGGATTAGTCGCGTCACAGCGCTCGATCGCGAGGTTCGTGCGATGGTGCATACGGGCGCGTAATCGCGCCAGATGTTCTTGGTCGATATCGGTAGCTACATATTTCTGACGGCCCGAAGCGAGTTGCCGCGTGAGGTTTCCCATGCCGGATCCGATTTCGAGCACGCGTTTTCCCACGAAGGGGCGAATCGTATCGGCCATCCAGCGATTGAACTTTGGGGTATGGGCAAAGGCGTCCAAGATGGCCTGCTCGGAATTCTTGTAGATGCCGCCGCTCACCCAGTAGCGGAGGATGACGGCCAGCGCCTGAACCGCGTCCCGGAAACCGGTTTTCTTGCCCTCCTCATAGGTGCGGCCATGATAGCTGATGGGCGTCTCATAAATGCGCGCCCCTCGTTTGGCGAGCTTGATGGTGATTTCGGGCTCGATGCCGAAGCGGTTGCTGCAAATGGGAATGCTCGCCACCAGAGCGGTGCGAAACGCCTTGTAGCAGGTTTCCATGTCGGTGAGGTTGAGGTCAGAAGCGATATTGCAGATCGTCGTCAGGATGCGGTTGGCGAACGAATGCCAGAAATAGAGGACGCGCCGCTCGCCGCTCATCATGAACCGGGAACCGTAGACCGCGTCGGCGTCGCCGTCTGCGAGCGGCCGCAGCAGTTTGGGAAACTCGCGGGGGTCGTACTCGAGGTCGGCGTCCTGAATGATCGCGAACTCGCCGCGCGCGTGCTCGAGCGCGGTGCGGATGGCCGCCCCCTTGCCGCGGTTGCGGTCGTGCCGGATCAGGCGAACGGTACCGGGATAGCGACTCGCGAATTCCTCCGCCACGAGCGCCGATCCGTCGGTGGACCCATCATCGACCACGATCACTTCGCGGTTCATCCCCTCCAATAGCGGAGCTTGAAGGACGCGCGCGAGGATTGCGCCTACAAACTCCTCCTCGTTGTAGAGCGCCATCAACACCGAGACGGTCATTCAGTATCAGTCTAGTGCCATCACGGCAACCGCGGCAGTTGGTACTTCGATTGCTCCGTTGGTCGGATCATAAGCTTAGGTCAACGACTTGGCGCAAAAGCTGCTGGTTTTGACACAGGTTTGGGGCATATGACTCTGGGCGAGTTGATCCGACGCCACAAATTAACGAAGGGCTTCTGTGAAGAGGAGATCACCGCTCTGGCGAAGCTTGCTACGAAAGTCGAGTTTGACGAAGGAACGTTGATCCTCAAGGAAGGCCAGCTCTCCGAACATTTCTATCTGCTGGTTGCGGGCAGCGTGGCTGTCGAGTTGCGGACCCCGCAGTTCAACATTTGCGTACAGGCTCTCGGCCCGGGAGAGGCATTTGGCTGGTCGGCGGTCCTTGACCACCATGAGACCTTGTTTCAAATCCGGGCTCGGGAGCGTATTTGCGCCGTGCGCATTTCGGGTAGCGCCTTGACTGAGTTGTGCCGCAACCGCAGCCAACTTGGAACGGAGCTGCTCCTACGCACGCTATGTCTGGTCGCCGGGCGCGTCAAAGCCACCGAGAGACGCTTTGCGGAAATGTGCGGCGTCCGGCTGGCATCAGCCGCGGACTGAAGGGTGATGGCCAACCACGAAAACGACCGGGTGGTTCGCGGTTGACGCGGCCGCGTTGCAGCCAATATACTTGGAGTTCTCTCCGCGCGATTCTATGACCACTCCGACGGCTGTTGCGACCTCTATGACTGTATCCCCGGCGGCTTGGGATGCGATTCGAGGCGCATATGATCTGCAGGTTCATGTCGCTCCAGATATCATCGCGCGCCGGATCGACGATTTGGGTCTGGCCAAGGAATTCCTGGCCCACGGTCTGAAGGGCTTCGTGCTGAAATCGCACTACACGTCGACGGCGGAGCGCGCCAGGGTAGTGACGGCAGCGGTGCCGGGCATCCACGCGTTCGGGGCCATCACGCTGAATCATTCGGTGGGCGGGTTGAATCCGGTGGCGGTTGATATCGCCGGCCGCTCGGGTGCCAAAATCGTGTGGTTCCCGACGGTAGACGCGGAAAACGAGACGGCCGGCCTGCCCACCGGTGGGAATCAAAAGCTGCCGTTCTGGGCCGAAATCCAGCGCGAGATTTCGGCGATGGGCATTTCGCCGCCGCGGATGACGGTGCTCGACCAGAGAGGCCAGCTGACCGAAGCCACACGATCCTGTCTCGAGCTGATCGCCAAGCACGGCATGATATTGGCAACGGGGCACCTCGGCCGCAAGGAAATTTTCGCCCTGGTAAAAGCCGCGCGAGAGATGAAGGTGCCGAAAGTGCTAGTGACGCACGCGGAGTTCCCGTCACAGAATCTGACCGCCGAAGAGCAAGTGGAATTGGCCAATGCCGGTGCGATGATTGAGCACTGCTTCACCACCATGCACACTGGCAAAGCGCCCTGGGCGGTAGTGATGGACAGCATCCGCAAGGTGGGCGCGGAGCGCTGCCTGCTCTCGACGGACCTGGGACAGACCATCAACCCGCCTGTGGCAGAAGGCTTCGCGATGTTCGCTCAGACCCTGCTCGATGGCGGGTTTGCGGCCGATCAAGTGCGGCGCATGGCGGTGACCAATTCCGCTCGCCTGGTGGAGTAGCCCTTCACAAAATGGCTGACCGAAGTGAACCAACCGTTGTGGTACTCGGCGCCCACGGCGCCAGAGTGGGGTGGCGCGCGGGTTCCGCGACGGCTTCGTATGCCGCCCGCGGCTATCGGTGCGCATCATTTGGCGTTCCTACGGGGGGCGTGGGGAATCGGAACGGAAGATCCCGGGC
>JAGWQP010000423.1 GCA_028876805.1 Acidobacteriota bacterium
AACTCGATCGTGCGATTCGAGCGACCGCCGTTCTCGTATCGTCCCGGCGAGCCGCTGGGAGATTTTGCGCTGCATTTCGACAAGGCACGCGGCGACGACCGCTTCGAGATCGCCGGCGCGGCCTACCGGCTGAGGCAGTCGCAGTGCTTCGAGAAGAGCAAGGGCGCGCTGCTTTGCACCACCTGCCATGATCCGCACACCGCGGGTACGGCGACTGCGCAGCGCTACACGGAGGTATGCCGGCAATGCCATGGCGCTGCTTTGGACCGGCTCGTGGCGGGAGGCAAGCATACCGCGTCCGTCGATTGCACCGACTGCCACATGCCGAAGCGGCGGACCGAGGACGTAGTGCACGTGGTGATGACCGATCACTACATTCAACGGCGCCGGCCAGCACGCGACTTGCTTGCGCCGCTGGCAGAGCGATCGGCAGATGCCAGTCCGTATCGCGGCCCGGTGGTCTTGTACTATCCGCAAGCGTTGCCGAAGCTCGAGGACGAGCTGTATCTGGCGGTGGCTCAGGTGCGGCAGGGCAGCAACCTGGCGGAGGGCATTCCGCGGCTCGCGGCGGCCCTCGAGAAATATCAACCGCAGCAGGCAGACTACTACCTGGCATTGGCGAACGCGCTGCGGGACCGCGCCGAATGGAACCGAGCGGCGCCACTCTATGAGGAAGCGCTCCGGCGCGAGCCCAGGAATTTGGCGGCGCTCGAGAACATGGCGGTGTGCCTGATGTCGTTGGGGCAGCGGGCCCGGGCGGTCGACGTGCTGAAGCGCGCTTTCGACCAGGCGCCGGAGGACGCCGCCAGCTGGCAACTGTTGGGCACGACGTACTTCGAACAGGGCAGAACCACGGAAGCGATCGCGGCGTTTCAGAACGCGCTCGAGCGGGATCCCGAACTGCCGGAAGCTCACAACAGCTTAGGCGCGATTTGGGTCCGGACGCGAGACTGGCAGCGGGCCGAACCGGCGTTGCGGGAGGCCCTGCGGCTGCAGCCCAGGTACCCGGAGGCGCACGCCAATCTCGCGAACCTGCTGGCGTCAACGAATCGATTTGACGAAGCGCGCTACCATTTCGAGGCAGCCATCCAGTTCAACACCAGCAATGCGCCGGTGCGTTACGACTACGCGGTGGCGCTCGCACGGGAGCAGCATCTGGAGGAAGCCGGCCAACAACTCGAACGGGCGCTGCGCGCGGATGGGAACTTCGCAGAAGCACACGAACTGCTGGGCACAGTGCGGGCGGCGCGCGGCCAGTTCCCGGGCGCCATCGAACAGTATCGGGAAGCGCTGCGGGTGCGGCCCGAATTCGCGCGCGCGCAACTACATCTTGGTGAGGCGCTGGCGGATTCCGGGGACACAGCGGCCGCGCTGCCGTATTTGCAGAAGGCGGCGACGGCATCCGATCCAGCTACGCGGGATGAAGCGCGCGCGCGGCTGGATCAGTTGCAGAGCGGCCGCCGCTAGCTAAGAACTCAGAAGCGGACCAGCAACGCCACGCGCAGCAGGCGGGGATTGGTGATCACGGTAACCGGCCCACCCAGACCGCAAGCTGGGCCCGCAGCGCTGGTGCACGCGGACTTCGGAAGGTACGGGGCCGCATTGGATCCGGGGAGGCTCGAGAGGCTCGTCGCTTCAGATACCGCCGCGTTGTTATTCAGGACGTTAAACACCTGGACTTCAGGTTCGACGGTGAGCCGCTCTTTGAACGTGAACCTTTTCTTGATGCCGAAGTCTAGTTGATTCAGCCGCGGCGAGAGCACTTGGCCGGGCGCCACCAGATTAATTGTGTCAGAGGCCTGCCCCAAGACGAAACCCGTTGGGAAGACGCGCGCGCCCGGCGTGCAGCCGACGCAATTGGCCGGATAGACCGACTTCGCAGTCAGCGTCCAGGTACGCGGCAGGTAGCCATTGTTGACGCCCCCCCCCAGAGATGCCGAGTAAGGGCTTACCGCGAAGCTTTCCTGGTAGCGGTTGCTATAGAAAGACATGCTGCCGATAAAACCCCAGCGGATCGGAATCGCCGCGTTCGCTTTAAATTCGTTCTGCCAGGGGAGGCTCGGCACCGAGCCCAGGTTTTGATACAAGTCGCCGAACTGGTCGCAAAAGCGCTGCGTGTTCGGGTCATTTAATCGGTTGCCCGCGACGCCGGTGGCGTTCCCGGCGGTCATCGCGCAGGAACGGTCCAGGTCGCGGTCAACGGTCCAGCCGAACACGACGAATGTGTTTCGGGGCAGGCGGGCTACGACCGAGGTTTCAAACCCAGTGTACACGTTCTTCACCAGGCTTTGCGGCGCGTTGGTCTGCAACGTGGCGGGAGCGGGCAACCTTGACGTCGGCAAGAAATAGAAGGGGATTTGCGTGCCATCGAGCGGATTGGTGATGGTGGTCGTCTGCCACGCCGAGAAAGGCACGGCAAAGTTCGTGATCATAGTTTGCTGGTACTGCGAACGCCGGTACCAATTGAAATTCAGCGTGACGCCGTTGGCCAGTTGCTGCTGGATCCCGGCGTTGTACTGGTAGTTGTAGCTGCGGTGGTAATTGGGGTCGAGGCTGACGCCATTGAACGCGGGCAGACTGCCGAATGACGGGTTGGTGCTGGCGCCCAGCGTTCCAGCGCCCACCCCCGGCAGCGCCCCCACGCCGCCGAAACCGCCCGTCGGAAAACAGCTGGGGTTTGGCGCCATGAGACCGGCGAAGGTGACTGGCGCGCACTGCGGCAGATTCGCGCCGGCGGCCGTCCAGGACACGGTCAGGCTTTGAGCGGCCATGGGATTGAAGTTGTTGGTGAACCCCGTGCTGTACTGGTCGTTGAACTTGCCGAATCCAGCCTTGAGCGCGGTTTTGTGGTTCCCGAAGACGTCATAGACCAACCCGATTCGCGGCGTCCAGTTCTTCCAACAGCTCATCCCTTTGACGGTGTCGCAGGTGGTTTTGGGAACGGTGCGCGGCCCGACGAAGCGGCCACCTGGAGCATTTACGGCCTCAATCTCACCCGACAGGTATTCAAACCGGACGCCGGCCGTAAGCGCGAAGCGCCCGAAGTGCCAGGTATCCATGGCGTACAGGCCCATGTCCGCGTTCAGATGCGGCCACTGAAAATAAGGCGTATTCAGAGCAGTGAAGTTCGTGGGTTGGCCGTTGGTGAAGAGCATGTACCCGTCGCCATTTTCCGTGACGCTCACATGGTACGGACCGTAGCTATACTGCCAGCCGAAACGGATCTGATGCGATCCGGTCACGTAGGTGGAGTTGGCGGTGAAGAAGGTGCGGCGCGTTTGGAAGTATTGATTGCTCCTTCCGGCGAAGTAGCGCCGTCCAGTGCCTTGATCGCGGGCGGTGGTCAGGGCGTACCATTGCTCGGTGAAGGGCACCTGGTTGATACCCGTCTGGTAGATGTCCACGTAGTTGAGCTGGCTGATGGTGAATCCAACTTCGGTAATCAGCTTCGGTGTGAGAGTGCCGGTCCACTTGCCCTGCGCGATGTAGTAGGGATCGTTGTGCCGGAACGTCGAGGCTACTGACGGGTCCGCGGGAACGTACCCTTCCTGACCGCCATCGACGATCTCCACGGGTTTGGTCTTCCAGTAGCGCATCCAGAACGCGCTGATTTTGTTCTTCGGGTTCAACTGGTAGGTGAGACGTCCCGAACCGCTGGTGATGAAGCCCTGCTGGATTCCAGGCCGCCCGTCGGGATACTTGGTAGCTCCAGCCTGTGTGAAGGTCACTTGCCGGCGTCCGGTAATCAGGAACCACAGCTTGTCACGCTGGATGGGGCCGCCGAAGGAGCCGTCGAAATCTTCGATTTTGACGGTTTTGACCTGTCCGCCCAGGCCGCGAAGACCGGTGTTCGTGTCCAGGTTATTTCCCTGCCAGAAATTGCTGCCTCCGCTTCCGCCGCCGAAGAAGTCCCCATGGAACTGGTTTCCACCCTCCTTGGGAACAATATTCGTAAACATGCCGCCGCCTGACGCTTCCAAGGTGTTGTTGCTGTTTTGATAGGTGGTTTCCGCGATCGTCTCGTTATCGACATACTGCTGGATCGCGCCATCGAGGTACGTGGTGTTGATGAGCATGCCATCGTACATGTACACGTCTTGGGTCGGCGAGTTGCCGTGCAGCGAAATGTAGTTCTGCTCGATCTGCTGCGAGCCGCCGATGTCGGGCAGGTTCAAGTGCGCGCCCGGCACGTAGGAGGCGATGGATTGCATGTAGCGTCCAGTGGGAAGACTGTCCATGTCGGAGCGCGTCAAAGTCTCGGGATGCGCGGTGTTCTCCACGTCGACGGTGGCAACACGAGCCTGGACATTCACCGTCTCGCCCACCGTGCCGACTTTCAGTTCGGCATCGACCGGCACCGCCACATTCGCGGGCACCACGATGGTTTGCTTGACCGTTGCGAAGCCGGCCAAGCTAACGGTCACTACGTACGTGCCGGGCCGCAGGTCCACGATCGCGTATCGGCCCTCAGCGTTGGTTGTGACAGTACGGGTGCGCTCGATGAGCACATCGCTCGAGGCCTCGACGGTCGCGTTGGCGATCACCGCGCCGGAGGGGTCTTTGACCACGCCAGAAATGGTGCTCTGCGCCGCAGCAACGGAAGCCAGCAGGCCGAGCAGCAGAAAACCCAACAAGGCACGTGCAACGAACGCGGCGCGGTTCGTCGCGGAAACGAGGCGTATCCCCCGAGTAATCATGTATTTCACCCCTCCCGCAGGTAAGCCCGGGTGGCAGCGAGCGTCCCACCCAAACCTGTCGATCGGTAGGATTTTATGGCGCGCCCGCGCCGTTGTCAAGGTCTTTGCCGCGGCGAACTTGTTAAGATTGTCCCGCCTGGCTTAAAAGCTGATTCGCGCCGGCACCTGGAACATGCGCGGCCCGCCCCAACCAAACGTTTGGATGATGCGCGTAGTAGCCTGGCCAAATGTCGCCGTGCCCAGCAGGAAATTGTACCCGGCCAATTGCAGGTTGGCGATGTTGAAGGCGTTGAACGCATGTTGCGCGCGATGGTGCCGGCCACGGTTTGGGTCTCGAAATTGATCGCCGTGGCCTGGGCCTCCACTGTCACGACGTCGTTAGCCTGACCAAGTGCCGTTTGCATATCAACGGTCACGGTACTGCCGGCGGTCACAACCGCCTGACGCGCGAGAGTCCTGAACCCCGGGGCTTGGCCGCGCACTTCATACTCGCCGGCCAGCAGTGCCGGGGCACTGTAGAGGCCCGCACTGTTGGTTGTCAGAGTGCGTGCCGTGCCCGTCGCTTTTTCCGTGATGGCGACCGTGGCATTGGCGATGACGGCGCCGGACTGATCCATGACCGTTCCGCTAACGACGCCGGTTGGCGCCTGCGCGAATACGCTCCCAATTGTAGCGAGAAATGGGAACCAAGCGAATCGACGTCTCGTCACGTTATCCCCGCCGTCTGACGCGTGCGAGTAGACGGACGCTGTCAAGCCCTTCGGTGGCGCGCGAACGGACCTGTCGACCGGTAGAACTCTAGGCCTGGGCCAAAGCCGTTGTCAAGGCCCTCGCGCTTTTTGGGAGGTCTCGAGTGGTTATGGCTAGGATCGGATTGCGGAAAGGGACATAATAGTTGTTTCGTTTTTAATTGGGACGCGCCCGGTTTCGATGAATCTCAACCGCACCTTTTCGCCGGCTGTCGACGCGCCGGTTCCGGCTCTGCGATCGACGCCGGAGCGCGTGCTGGACACGGCC
>JAGWQP010000424.1 GCA_028876805.1 Acidobacteriota bacterium
CGCGCATTGCGGTCCTCGAGAAAGATCCCGAACTGGCCGAGCGGCTCTTCAACCAGACTCTGGAGTCCGAGCCTGAAGCCCAGGTGAGGGCCTGGAGCTTGGTGTATTTGGGGCGGCTGTCGATGGCTGCCGGCGAGCGCGCGCAGGCGGCCCAGTATTTTCAGAGCGCTTTGCAGGTGAAAGGAGCGTCCTCGGCGGCGCAGCAGGCCGCCTCCCAGGGCGTGGAAACGACCTCGAAATAGGAAAAGGAGTTTTGTCAATGAAGCGAACGATTCTCGCCGGTATCCTGATTGTAGCGGCCGGCGGCTCCGGCATGGTGGCACAGAAGGGCAATCCAAAGGGCGCACCGGCTCAAACCGGCCAGCAGAAAGGCCCGGTGGCGAAATCGAAGGCCGAACAGGACGCCGTGGTGGCGATGTTCAATGCGCAAAGCAACCCCGATCAGATGATTGCCGCGGCCGAAAACCTGCTGACCAAGTATGCCGATACGGAGTTCCAGGACACGGCTCTTTTCTTTGAGGCGAGCGCCTACCAGCGGAAGGGTGACGCGGATAAGGCACAAGTCTATGCCGAGCGGGCTTTGGCGGCCAACCCGAAGAATTTTCAGGCCTCGCTCATGCTAGCCGAAAGCATCGCACAGCACACTCGGGAGAACGACCTCGACAAAGAAGACAAGCTGGCGCGAGCCGAAAAGTACGCAAACGACACGATTGCTACGCTCAATGTGGCGGAGAAGCCGAATCCGCAAATGACCGATCAGCAGTGGGGGGACATCAAGAAAGATTTGATCGCCGAGACCCATGATGCGCTGGGTATGTCGGCAATGGCGCGCAAGAAGTACGATGTCGCGATCAACGAATTCAAAATGTCGGTGGAAGGCGCGGCTCAACCCCAACCGGCGTACCAGGTGCGCCTGGCGTCGGCTTACAGCAGCGCGGGCCAGTACGATGACGCCATCAAGCTCGCCGAGAAGGTGATGGGCGAAGCCGACATTCCGATGCAGATCAAGCAGGTCGCGCAATCTGTGAGGGCCACCGCCACCGCAGCCAAGCAGAAGGCCGCCGGAGGAGGCGGAACGCCCTCGGCTCCTCCGCAAATAGAAATTAAGAAGCCCTAGAGCCCCGGCCGTTCATGCGCGCGGACGCTGAATCTCTGGAAGCGAAGATCCGCTACCGGTTTTCCGATCCAGAACGGCTGCACCACGCGCTGACCCACAGTTCGCACGCCAATGAGGCCCGCACCGGAACCGGCTCGGCCGCGCGCGACAACGAGCAGCTTGAGTTTCTGGGCGATTCCGTGCTCGGCTTCCTGATCGCCGAAGCCCTGGTGGCCCGCTTTCCCACGTACCAGGAAGGGGAACTCTCCCGGGCGAAACACCACCTGGTCAGCGCCGCCCACCTTTACGGTGTGGCACGGCGGCTCGATCTCGGCAGCTACCTCGAATTGGGACGCGGTGAGGAGATGAGCGGCGGGCGCTCCAAGAAGACGCTGCTCGTAGATGCTCTGGAGGCCGTCATCGCCGCGATTTACTTGGACGGCGGCCTGGAACCGGTGCGTCAGTTCGTCGCGGCTCATGTGCTGGACACCCCATTTGAGGACGACCTTGAAGCAGGCTCGGATCTTCCGCCCTCCCTCACCGATTTCAAAGGCGCCCTCCAGGAACTGGCCAAGGCGCGCAAGCTGCCGGCACCGCGGTACGTCATCGTGCGGGAACGCGGGCCGGAACACGCGAAGACGTTTACGGTCGAAGTCCGGGTGGGCGGGGAATGGGCGCAGGCTGAAGGCCGCACCAAGAAAATCGCGGCGCAACGCGCGGCCCGGGGCGTTTATGAGCGCCTGGTGGACAGGAATAATTCTTCTTTAAAGGCCCCTTGAGCAACGCAGTCCGGACTCATGAGGCTCCCTCCAGATTCGCTCGTTCGAGTGTGGGCAGGACGAGATGAATGATCGCGATGGCGACCAGATACGCCAGGCTGGCCATCACAAACATCGGCACGTAGCTGTGCGTACGCTCGAGCACCAGGCCGGTGAGGGTGGCAATCAACATACCGCCCACCGCGCCACCGAATCCTCCGATCCCGACTACCGAGGCAACCGCCTGCTTGGGGAACGTGTCGGAAGGGAGGGTGAACAGGTTGGCTGACCATCCCTGGTGCGCGGCGGTAGCCAGGCTGACCAAAGCCACCGTCAGCCACAACTTGCCGCCCGTGGCTGCGAAGGTGACGGGCAGCACCGCCACCGCGCAGATCAGCATGGC
>JAGWQP010000425.1 GCA_028876805.1 Acidobacteriota bacterium
CCGTAGCCGCGAGAAACCATTCCCGGCACAACGGCCTTCGTCGTCAGGAAGGCGGCACGCAGCTCACTGTCCAGCTTGCCGCCGAGCTGCTCCCAGCTCAGCTCGGCGAACGAAGTGACGGCATACGGCGTCATCGCGTTGTTCACGAGCACGTCCACCCCGCCCCACCGCCGATCGATTTCGCCCACCATGCCGGAGACATCATCGGGCGCGGTGACATCGGCCTGAATCGCCACGGCCTCGCCACCAGCCGCGGTGATAGCCGCGACCACCTTTTCCGCCTCCTGGGGACTGCCGATATAATCGACAACCACCCGAAACCCCCGCCCCGCAAGGAGTACCGCGGTGGCCGCCCCAATTCCCCGGCTGGCTCCGGTGATCACCGCAACACGACGCATCGTTGTTACCTCCGTCTTGAGCGCGAGGCAACGAGATGGAAGATGGGATTCCTTCCAGCGGAATGGTCCTCGACCTCGCCCGTCGCCTTGTGGCTGCCTAATATACGTCCATGATCGCCTTGCTCATAGCCCAAACCTGATTCGCCAGCTCATCAATGGTTTAGGCTGCTATAGATCTCATGCTCCGTTTCCTGGCCGTCCGTCGCCGATCCGGACCAGTGCCTGTTCAACGCTGCACGAATCTCCTCCCCGTTTATAAATCCACGCTCATTTGCTTCTTGCGATGAACCCAGGGATACCGGTGGTCGTGACCGGGTTGAGCCTTTGCCGTGTCTGGATTGCATTGATCTCGTCCATGGCATCTTCAGGAAGGGCAGAGATGTTAAAGTTTTCCTTAGCCCGGGCGGGAGTTCTTGGAGTCGTCAGGACAGCCGTGCCTCGCTGCACCGCCCAAGCGAGCAAGACTTGGGCGGGGGTCTGGTTCACTCGCCTGGCGATAGCCGTGATCACCGGATCTTCTAGCACACCAGGCTTCATGCCGTGACCCAGCGGTGCAAAGGCAAGCATCACGATCCCATTCTGGTTGCAGAATTCCAAAAGGTCGGTTTCGGGGAGGTAGGGATGCGATTCAACCTGGACCACAGCCGGCTTAATGGTCGCCGATTCGAACACTTCCCGTACTTGCTCCAAGCTGACATCGGACAGTCCGATAGACCTCAATTTGCCGGATTCTCGCAGCAAGTGTTCCATCGCCCGCCAGGTTTCCATGAGCGTGACGCCGTCATCATAGATCACGTTGCCATCACTATCCCTTGGATCCTGGTTATCTCCCGGCTGGAAGGCAAAGGGGGTGTGGATCAGGTAGAGATCGACGTAATCCAATTGGAGTCTGGCGCGGCTTGCTTCGAATGCGGGCCTGACCCGCTCCGGACGGTGATTTGAATTCCACAGTTTCGTCGTGACAAAGAGATCTCCGCGCGCGAATAATCCGCCCCGGATGCTCTCCCGTATTGCTTCGCCGACCTGCTCTTCATTGCGGTATCGTTCGGCGCAGTCGAGATGACGAAATCCAGCCTGGAGCGCTGCCTTGGTTTCGATTCTTGTCTCGGTGGCATCGGGGATCAATGTGCCAAATCCGAGAGCGGGTAGGCTCCCGGATTCCGCGCTAAGGGGCAATTTGCGATGGTTAAGGTTGTCGGATTGCTTCACGTCTTTCCTCGCACACGGGCTGCGCGTACCCCACCCGGAGAACGCCCAAAATCTGGCTCAACGCCCACCTGATCTGCTCACCAGATGGTGCAATCACGGCTGCCCCCCGTCCGACCAGCCGTTAATAGAACGCCCTTGCCCGAAGCCCGTGAGGGGCCAAGCTAGAGTGATCACGTCATTCGTTCCCTGGTCAGAAATGCCCAAGCTCGGGGATGATGATGCGCGCCGCCGCCTCGATTAGCGCGAGGTGCGAGAATGCCTGCGGAAAATTCCCGAGGTGGCTCGTTGTCTCTGGGTCGAACTCCTCAGCATAGAGGCCGAGGGGCGAGGCGATCCGGAGCAGCCGTTCCATCAGGTCGCGGGCTCGTTGCATCTCTCCAACGATCGCGAACGCCGACACTAACCAAAACGAGCAGATCAAAAACGTTCCCTCCTTGCCGTGAAGTCCGTCGTCGGTCTCATCGGTGCGGTAGCGCAGAACGAAGCCGTTCTCAGTTAGATTCTCGGCGATGGCAAAGACAGTTTTCCGCAGGCGCTCGTCGTCAGGTGCGAGAAATTTGAAGCTCCCCGCCAGCAGCGTCGAGGCATCGAGCGCGTCTGTCTCGTAGTGCTGGCGGAGCACGCCTTGGTCGCTGACGCCGTGCGTAAGGATATCGGCCCGGATCTCGTTAGCCGTTGCGCACCATGTACCTGCCAGCTTCGGGTCGCCTCGAATCTCAGCCAGCGCGCTCGCCCGATCCAGGGCGACCCAGCACATTAACTTGGAGGACACGTAGTGCTGTGGTTTGCCGCGAGCCTCCCAGATGCCCTGGTCGGAGTTGCGCCAGACACGGGTGGCGCACTCCGCTTGCGACTCGACGATCGGCCAGAGCCGGCTTGGCAAGCGCTCGTTTCGCCGGGTGTGGAGCAGAATAGAATCGAGGACTGCGCCGAAGACATCGTTTTGGCGCTGACTATAGGCCGCATTGCCCACGCGAACCGGACGTGCACCTGCATAACCAGAAAGGTCTTCCCGCGTGGATTCGGGTAACTCGCGGCGGCCGTCGATTCCGTACATGATCTGCAGCGAGCCGTCCTCGGTCGTCTCGACATCGGCGACGAACTCCATGAAGTCGTTGGCTTCCGAGTCCAGTTTGAGCAAGTGGAGCGCCTGGAGCATGAAGGTTGAATCGCGCATCCACGTGTAGCGGTAATCCCAGTTGCGCTCCCCGCCCGGGGTCTCTGGGAGAGAGGTGGTGAGTGCCGCGACCGCCGCGCCGGTGGGCTTAAAAGTCAGACCTTTGATGGCGAGTGCCGAGCGCTCGATGCGCGGGCGGTAGTGATGGTCTGGAATGTGGGCCCCGCCGAGCCACGCACGCCAGTAGCGAGTCGTGGCTGCAATTCGTGCTTCGGCTTCGTCGACGTCCTGCGGTGCAACGAGTCCTTCGGCCCAGGAGAGTGCACAATACGCGCGTTCACCCTGCCCCAGGACGTGGCGCGCCCGCACGCGGTTACCCTCAATCCCCAGGCGGAGATCCGAGCGGAGGCGAATTTTCTGCCCCGCACCGGTCGCGTCGGCTGCATGACGGTCGCCGTCGACCGCAGCCCACTCCGCCGACGCGTGGCCGTAGTCGAACGCAGGCTCGCAGATGAGCTCGACCTCGACTCTGCCTTCGAGGCAGAGGACCGTTCGTACGAGCAGATGGTCGGCGTCGTTGTCGTCGGGCGGCCGGGTGTGGGGTGTGATCTTGTCCTCGTGATCACGGGGGCCGATCGTTAACCCGTCCCGGACAAGGATCCAGCCGGACGGCGATTTCCAGGTCGTGACCAGAACGTTCGTGCCCGGCTCGTAGGTCCGCGCTGTCGGGTGGTTGATTCCGAAGGGTCCGAGGCGAAAACTCCCGGCCTCTCGGTCGAGCAGGCTGCCGAACACGCTTGGCGAGTCGAAGCGGGGCACGCAGAGCCAGTCGATCGATCCATCCGGTGCCACGAGCGCGCCCGTGTGACAGTTTGACAAGAACGCGTAATCGGCGATCGGCCAAAATGGCGAGGGTGCGGCCGCACTCTGCTCCTGGGGCTTCCTGCGTACCTGTCGCGCCGGCGCTCTGTTCTCGGCACCACTCACATCAGCACCCGATGTCGAAACGGTACAGCGAGTAGAACTCCATCACTTTCTCTCTGATAACTCAAACCGCGCAAGCATCTTAAAGATTGCTCCGTCGCACGATTTACGTCAACTGTCAGAGACGAAATCTGAGGCGCCGGAGATACTGTTGCAAATAGACTTTCGGCCTTCGCGCGAAGGGTTTTTTCTGCAGGTCCAGAAAGCGGCCACCGGTAGCGCATCTGGTCGGATCTAAAGGAGGCCAAGACCTTGCTCGACACGCTGGCGGCATGATGACGCGCCAAGACCGCGCGCTCGTGGCGTGGTATCGTTGGATTTACGCACCCTCGCACGGGAGGGGCGCATGACAGTCACCATCGGACGGCGGGAATTGCTGGCTGCACTCGGCGGCGCGGCTGCCGCGTGGCCGCTCGCGGGGCGCGCGCAGCAGCCGATTGGCCGAACGGGCAAGATGCCACACGTGGGCATGTTGATGCCCGGACCCGCAGCGCATTCAGCAGCCATTCTCGAACCTTTCTACCGTGGGCTACACGCACTCGGTTACGTCGAGGGGCAGAACCTGGCTATAGAGAGGCGAGACGGAGATTGGAAACCGGATCGATTCCCAACGCTGGCGGCCGAATTGGTTGGGCTGAAGGTCGATATCATTGTCGCTTGGAGCACGCCGACAGCCCGCGCAGCCAAACAGGC
>JAGWQP010000426.1 GCA_028876805.1 Acidobacteriota bacterium
GTTGAGAAGTTCCAAAAACGGTACTGGACGCTGGTGGCCGAACGCGGGGAGGCGGCGGTCCGCGCGTCGTGGACCGAAGAGGAGACCGAGGCGGCCGAAGAGTTTCTGGCGCATGCGCGCGCCATCGGCGAAGAGCGCAAAGCGGCCGCGCGGGAAGGCCGGGCCCCGAACCTGGTCGATCTGCTGAATTCCTGGGGCGGCTCCACGATTGCCTACCGGCGGCGGCTGATCGACTCTCCGAGCTATACGCTCAATCACGAAGAGGTTGCCAAAGCCATGGAAGAAGGCGTCCGCTTCGCCGAGTGCCTCACCCCGGAGGAAGTGGTGATTGACGGCCGCGGCCATGCTAAGGCTCTAAGAGCCGGCATTTCCCGCTACGACGAGGCGACGCGCAAAATCGTCAAGACCGGGGAGACGACCCTGCTTCCGGCCCGCAGCCTTTTAATTGCGGCGGGCACGCAGCCCAACACCGTCTTGGCTCGCGAAGACAGCCGGAATCTGTTTGTGCATGGCAGGCATTTTCAGGCCGTGGACGAACACGCTAACCCGGTGGAGCCCGAGACGATCACCAAACCTTCGGCCGTTTACGTGTTGACGTCGGTGCTTCCGGATCAGCGCGCGATCAGCTTCTTCGGTGATCTGCACCCCTCTTTCGCCGGCAATGTGGTGAAGGCCATGTCGAGCGCCCGCCAGGGATATCCCGTCATCTCGCGCATGCTCGCGCGGCGGCCCGCTTCTTCGCCGGCCGGCCCGGAGCTGATCCGGAAACTGGATATGGAACTGGTGCCGGCAGTCGAGGAGGTCAAACGCCTGACGCCGACGATTGTGGAGGTCGTCGTGCGGGCGCCACGGGCGGCGCGCGCATTCCATCCCGGCCAGTTCTACCGGCTCCAGAATTACGAAGCGTTCGCCCCTCGCGTGGACGGCACCATCCTCGCGATGGAAGGTCTGGCCCTGACTGGAGCTTCCGTAGATGTAGAGCGCGGCTTGCTGTCCACGATCGTGCTGGAGATGGGAGGGTCCTCGGATATCTGCGCGGTCCTCAAGCCCGGCGAGCCGGTGGTGCTCATGGGTCCGACCGGTACACCCACGGAGACGCCTAGCGCCGAGACGGTGCTGCTCGCGGGTGGAGGCTTAGGTAACGCCGTGCTTTTCTCGATCGGCCAGCGCTTTCGCTCCAATGGGTCGCGAGTCATCTATTTCGCAGGGTACAAAAAGGTCGCCGACCGATACAAAATCGAAGAGATTGAGCGCGCTGCCGATGTGGTGGTCTGGGCCTGCGACGAGGCGCCGGGATTTGAACCCGATCGGCCGCAAGACCTGGCTTTTGTTGGGACTATCGTCGACGCCATGGTGGCCTACGCGAGCGGCCAACTGGGCGGCGCCCCCGCGATTCCTTTGAGCGGGGTCAACCGCATCATCGCCATCGGTTCGGACGGAATGATGGCCGCTGTGGCGCGCGCCCGCCACAGCGTGCTAGCGCCTTTCCTGCAGCCCTCGCACAATGCAATCGGCAGCATCAACTCTCCGATGCAGTGCATGATGAAGGAGATTTGCGCACAGTGCCTGCAGCTGCACAAAGACCCGGTGACCGGTGAGGAGAGAGTAGTCTTCAGCTGTTTCAACCAGGACCAGAATCTCGATCACGTCGACTGGCCGACACTGCGCACCCGCCTTTCCCAGAACGGAGTCCATGAAAAGCTGACCGCCCAGTGGATTGATCGGTGCCTGCGCGATCTCGGAGTACGGCCGCAACTGGCCGGCCTCTCGGCGGAATAATTGAGACGTGCCGCATCCCGCCGGGCCAGGAGCTGAGCAGCCCGGCGCTGAACAGCACCTCGGGCATGCGGGCCTGGGGCCCGTTTCGGATCGGCGGGGTTCGGCACCATTACCCAGCGCCAGCAAACCCCTCGTGATTTCGAGTTTCGAGCCAAACTCGGCTCCGGGTCGGCCTCACTGAGGCGGCCATCCCGACCGTTCAACCCCCGATCTGCACCGATCAGGCCTGGAACCTCAACCAATCAGGCAGCTTGTGGTTTAATCAAAAATTCTTTATGGCGCACTGGGCCCGACGTCTCCTGCAGGTCAACTCGGCCGCGCTGCGGCGCGCCCGCGAGCTCAAGATGATTGCCAAAGCCCTGGTTTCGACGGATCATCCGATCCTCGCACACGTCATACCGATCCGCCGTTGCAATCTCTCCTGCGCCTACTGCAACGAGTACGACGATTTCTCCAAGCCCGTACCGACCGAGATCATGTTCGAGCGCCTGGACCGCCTGGCGGACCTCGGCACCACCATCATCACCATCAGCGGAGGCGAGCCGCTGCTGCACCCGGAACTGGACCGCATCATCGCGTACATCCGACGCCGCCGCATGATCGCGGGCATGATCACGAACGGGTATCTGCTGACGGTGGAGCGGATTCGCCAGCTGAACCGCGCTGGTCTCGAACACCTGCAAATCAGCATCGACAACACGATCCCCGATGAAGTCTCGAAGAAAAGCCTGAAGACTCTCGACAAGAAGCTGCAATTGCTGGCCGAATACGCCCTGTTTCACGTAAACATCAACTCGGTGGTGGGAGGCGGGATTCACAACCCGCACGACGCCCTCGAGGTCGGCAAGCGAGCGCTGGCACTGGGCTTCACGTCGACGGTCGGCATCATCCACGATGGAGAAGGCCAACTGCAGCCGCTCGGCCAAGCCGAGCGCGAAGTCTACATGGCGATGCGCGCCATGGAGAAGCACAGCTACGCGCAGATCAACTACTTCCAGGACAACATCGCGCACGGTCTCGAGAACAAGTGGAGCTGCCGCGCGGGCGCGCGCTATCTCTACATCTGCGAGGACGGCCTGGTGCACTACTGCTCGCAGCAGCGCGGCTACCCGGCCAAACCGCTCATGGAGTACACGCGCGAAGACATTCGCCGCGAGTATCGCACCGTCAAGGAATGCGCGCCGCGCTGCACGGTGGCGTGCGTGCACCAGGTCGCCTACCTGGATTTCTGGCGCGGCCCGCAGGACCTCGCGCCCACACCCGCAACCCAAGGCCAACCACAGGGGCTCGTGCAGTTGCAGTAAGCGGGGAGTAGCGCTTCCCTTCTGTCCATGGCGTCGCGGTACGCTCGTCGAGATTCGTGTCGAGTCACCACCATTGCCGTCTCTGGCCAGCTCCGCTCGCGAGGTCTTCGGTGGCCCAAGTTTGTTTTCGAAAAACGAGCCGCTGGTGGCCTCTGCCGGCGGGGTACCTCTATGCCTGTCCTGTCAATCTTACTGTTGGTCATTCTGCCGGGCATCACGTTTCACCAATCTAATTCGGGATTCACCCCAGCCCCCAGGCATTCTGGCGCTGCTGACCGTCCTGGCGGAGCGTGTGCGTCTCGGCTGATTCGCCAAAGATTAGCGTGTCATATCGTTTATTCTTTTGTGATCCAGGCAGCCTGACCTTGGTGCCCATCGTACTCCGCCCTGGAGGACGTGTGCCCTGCCTGTGGCGAGTGAGTTGCATCGTTCGTCGGCCGGGGAGGTTTATGGGTTTGCCTGCTCCGCGAGAGGAATTGAATCCGGACCAGATCACCGAGGAGTCCGGGCCCGAACTCACGCTACTCCAGCACGACCGAGTTGTGGCAGAACCAAAAGCGACCGAAGACCGCATCACTTCCCCGGCTTCGTGCTGATTAAATGCTCGACATCCTTGTTGTTTTCGTTGCAGGAATACTCGAGCAGCTCGGGCAGGCCGGGCGTCGGCTTGAGAGTCGTCAGAAGTCGCTCGTGCTTCCAGGGCTTGGCGTACATCAGCGGGTCATCGACGGTGATCTGGTAGGCTATCGTGTCCGGGCCGGTGCGGCGAAGCCGCTCGATTACATGCAGCTGCCCGCTGTGCTGATGGCCCGCCGTGTCGAGCCAGGTGCGGTCGTTCAACGCGACCGTGTCGATCACCAGCGTGTCGCCTTCCCAGTTGCCGACCGAATCACCCATGAAGGTGGCATCGACCCCCTTCAGGTGTTCGCGGCCGTCGGTGTAAATCATGCGCCACATCTTCATATATTCGAACAGCATCAGGAGCTGGTTTCCGGTCTGAACGAATTGCACCGGATAAGGCGATTGCATGATGCGCGGCACGCCGGGGTACAGGCAGAAGCCGGTGGGATCGTCCTTAGAATCATGATTCACGTAGGCGGCTTTTCCCGCCGGCGTATAAGGGACCATATCCTCTTTTCCAAGAGCCATATTCGGCACATATGGAAGGTTCCAATAGCCCGAGAGGTCGGGCTTGGGCGGCGCGGACTCGGCAGCAGCCGGCGCGGCAAAACCGAGCAAGCCGGCCGCGACGGCCAGCATGGCCGGACAGTAAATTCTCATGTGGACCATCATCCGGCAAGCGCCCGGTGCGCGGCAAGCTGCCCGCAGGGTCTTCAAAAAACCGGGGGGGAAAGGGGGTTGGCTCCTCGGGCAGTCCCTCTCAACGTCCTACCAAAACGAACGCTCCCCAGCCACAGAGGTCTGTTCCCACCCGGTTTACGATCACTTTTTTTCTGATCTCTAGGTCGACCTCTACGGAAGGGTCGTGCTCCTGCTTGCGCGAAAACCACTCCTCGCCGAACTGGGTCATCAACTCGCGCGTTTCCGCTCAGGCACCGCCCACAGGCTCGTCATGGGTGGCTACCTCCACCAGCCTTCATCACCACCAATCGGTTCGGCACAGGTTGAGGGCCTCACGATCGCCGGCGGTCACCGTTCGGCTTTCACTCGCACTACTCTCGCTTGCCAGGTCTCATCTCGTACGGCGACGATTCAGGCGATGGGATCATTGGTCCTGCACCAGCACCCGACGAGGTACAGGCGATGGGGCACGAGGACCCCACGATTCGCGACTCTTTAGCAACCCGCGATATAATGTAATTTCCCCTTGATACAACAGGAGTTTCCTCGAAATGTTTGATCTCTTTCGCAGACGGGATAAGGTCGTCAAGATTTTCCTGGGCGCGCTGTTGCTGCTGGTGGCGCTGTCGATGCTCACCTACCTGATTCCGACCTATGACACGGGTACGGCCGATGCCTCCAACCAGCTGGTGGCGCAGGTGGGCAAAGAGGCGATCTCGATGTTGGATGTCCAGAAGCTCGTTCAAAACAGCCTGCGTGCCCGGCAATTGCCGCCCGAGATTCTTCCTAACCTGATTCCGGAGATGGTGCAGGACCTGATTACCCAGCGCGCGCTGGCGTATGAGGCCCAGCGGCTGGGTATCGAAGTGACCGACGCCGACGTGAGCGAGACCATCCGGCAAACGATTCCGGCCTTGTTTCCGCAAGGAAATTTTGCCGGCAAGGACGCTTATGCCGCCATGCTGGCGCAGCAGAATCTGACGATTCCGGAGTTTGAGGACGACTTGCGGCGGCAGATCCTGATCAACCGCTTGCGCAATATCGCAACTCACGGCGTCATTGTCTCCCCCGCTGAAATCGAGCAGGCATACAGGAAGAAGAACGAACGAGCCCGCATCCAGTGGGTCAAGCTGACGTCGGACAAATATAAGAGTGAAATCCAGCCTTCCGCGGCCGATTTGCAGAACTACTTCAACATTAATAAAGCGGCGTACCAAACCCGCGAAAAGAAAAATCTCGTTATCCTGATCGCCGACCAGGGCAAGTTGGAACAGGCCCTCACCTTTTCCGACGCCGATCTCCGGCGCTACTACGAACAGAACAAGGACAGTTTCCGGACCCCTGAGAGCGTCGACGTGCGCCATATTTTGTTAAAGACCACGGAGAAGCCGGCTTCCGAGGAGCCGAAGATCAAGGCCCAGGCCGACGACGTCCTCAAGCAGCTGAAGGCTGGTGCGAACTTTGCCGAGCTCGCGAAGAAGTACTCCGAGGACCCCGGCTCGTCACAGACCGGCGGGGAGTATAAGGGCGTGATCCGCGGCCAGATGGTACCGGAATTTGAGAAAGCCGCTTTCTCGATGAAGCCGGGCGAGATTAGCGACCCGGTGAAAACCTCGATCGGATACCACATCATTCAGGTGGAGAAGCACCAGGACGCCCGGTTGAAGCCTTTCGAGGAGGTCAAGAATCAGATCGCGGACCAACTGAAGAAACAACGGGCGAGCGACATGATGCAACAGATCGCCGACCGGGCGCAGTCCGAATTGCAGAAAGATCCGGCGCATCCTGAGCGGGTGGCGGCCGAGTTCAACATGCAGCTGGTGAAGGCCGACGGCGTGGAAGCCGGCAAGCCCATTCCGGAAGTCGGAGTAAGTCAGGATTTCGACCAGGCCATCGGGCTGTTAAAGAAAGGCGAAGTCTCGCAGCCGGTGGCGCTACCGAACAACAAGATTGCGCTGGCGGTGCTGACGGACGTGATTCTGCCGCGCCCCTCTACGTTTGAGGAAGTTCAGGACCAGATCCGAACGACCGTAGTCGCGAACCGGACGCGGGGGGTTCTTCAGAAGCACGCACAGGAGCTAATGGATCACACCAAATCGACGGGCGGAGACTTGGAGAAAGCGGCGAAATCGATGGGACTGGAGGTGAAGACCACAGAACCGGTAGGCGTGTCGAGCAACATCGAAGGGCTGGGAACCGCAAGTTTCCTGACCAACGTGATAGGACACAAGGAAGGCTTCCTGTTCGGGCCCTTTCCGATCCAGGACGGCCAGATGGTCGGAAAGCTGATTCAGAATGTGCCCGTTGATCTCGCCCAGCTGGCTGCGCAGCGCGACAGTATCCGCGACGAGATCAAGACTCAAAAAGAGCGCGACCGCGCTAGCCTGTTTGAAGCCGGCTTGCGGGACCGGCTGACCAAGGAAGGCAAGCTCAAGGTTTATCCGGCCGTCGTTAACCGGTTGATCAGCGACTACATCAGCAACAACAAGGGATGATTTCGAACATCCTGGACTTTCTGCGGGCCCTCACCAACCCCGAGGAGCTGATCGGGCTGTTGAGCACGCTGCTCTCGGGGTGGTTGGGTTACTCGGCCCTGTCGGGTGTCGTGTTTGCCGAAACCGGACTGCTTCTCGGTTTCTTTCTTCCCGGTGATTCGCTGTTGTTTACGGTCGGCGTGGTGGCGGGAGCCGGCCAGTTGAATATAGCGTTGATCAGTGCTGCCCTGATGGGGGCCGCAATGATCGGTGATTCCACGGGATTCTTCCTCGGCCGCCACACCGGCCCGCGCATCTTCACGCGGAAGGACTCGCTGTTTTTCAAACAGGAGTACGTCACGCGCACGAAATACTTTTACCAACGCTACGGCGGCAAGACCATTATATTTGCGCGCTTCGTGCCGGTGATCCGGACCTTCGCTCCATTCATGGCTGGAGTTTCCCAAATGTCGTACCGGCGTTTTCTGTCCTTCAGCGTCTGCGGAAGCACGGGCTGGGTCTTGCTGATGACCCTGCTCGGTTACCGGCTGGGCCATGTCCCCTTTGTACGGAAGCATTTCGACGTGGCCGTGCTGTTGATCATCTTCATTTCGCTCGTGCCGACTTTCCATGAGGCGTGGAAACACTGGCGCGGCCAGGCGACGCCCGCCTAGCCTCCAATCGGACCGAGGCGAACGCGCGCGCGGCATGGGCGCTGGTGTAAGCTGATAGGGCAAATCGCCAGCAGGACTGTCAGCGATCCGGAAAATCAGGAGTCGGTAGGAACCGTGAGAATCCGATTTCATCCAGCTCGGGCGACGCTGCTTCTCGCCGCTCTTCCATCGGCCCTCATCGCGCAGTGGCCGGATTACCGAGGCGCCAACGTCCCCAGAACTCCCGACGGCAAACCGAAGCTCGATGCGCCGGCGCCGAGGACGGGCGACGGCCACCCCGATCTGTCTGGAATCTGGGCGTACGCCGGAAGAGTCGGACGGGGACCGGGCCTGGGCCCGCCCGGCGCAGTCCTCCCGGCCGAACCGCCGGCGCCCGAGCCAGCGCCCGGCGAGCCTCCCGCGGCAACCTTCTTCAACATCGGCGCCGGGTTCAAGGACGGCTTGCCCTTGCGGCCCTGGGCCGCCGACCTGTTGAATCAGCGCAAGTCGCAAAATAGCCGAGACAACCCCGACGCGCATTGTTTGCCCCTCGGCCTGATGCAATTGCACACACACCCACAGCCGCGAAAGATCATCCAGACTCCCGGAGTGACCGTCATCCTTTACGAGGCTCAAGCCGGCATCCGACAGATCTTCACGGACGGACGGACGCTGCCGAATGACGATCCACAACCATGGTGGTACGGTTATTCGATCGGAAAATGGGACGGGGACACGCTGGTGGTCGAGACCGCCGGTTTCCGCGACGATGTCTGGCTCGACGTCAACGGGAGCCCGCTTACCAACACCGGGAAAATGATCGAGCGGTTCCGTCGTCCCACTTACGGCAAGCTCGAGATCGACGTCACGATCGACGATCCCAAGGTCTATACCAAGCCATTTACCGTCAGAGTGAACCAGCGGATCATGCCCGACACAGACCTGATCGA
>JAGWQP010000427.1 GCA_028876805.1 Acidobacteriota bacterium
GCAGGCAGCACCGCCAGCACACCCACCATCGCGAACCACTGATTCTTCATCGACGCCTCCCGATCGCTATCCGCCAAAGTACCTTCGCAGAATTCCGATGTCAAGGCTAGACGAGCCCACCTTGTGCCGCCCAGAGGCCGCTTCAGTCAGGCAGGGCAAACACGTCCATTCCCGTCCGACCGGTGATGGACGTGTCCGCTACAGCGCCGTGCCCGTCTGTGTGCACATCCACCGCCTTTGAACACCCGGTCTAGGTCGCCCGCAAACGCCATCCGCGTGGCCGTCGAAAGGGCCACGGTCAGAAACGGAGTGCGCGGTTTCATCTTCCACACAACTCCTTCGTCCTGTCGACGCTGGTGAGCCGACGGGTGGTCGGCCCGACCCCTCCTTCGGCTCGGTCTTGCGTCCATACATCTGCTCCAACCGTAGCTACTTCGTCGGCTGGGTTGGCTGGACGGGGATGTCTACCACCGGTTCGGTGCCGGCCCACTGTGTCCCGTCCGAGAATTCGACCGACTCCACGTAGACGATGGCCCGGGCTTCGGTTTGCCTCAACTCATGGGCTCGTTCTGTGAGGGCGCGGATTTGGCCTAGAAACGTATCTACACTTTTCCGCTCGCCGGGGGCGAGTTTGGCGAACACCCGCCCTCCGTCGACGACTTCTTCCCGGGAATCCGTCACCAGAACTACCCTCAGTTCAATCGAATCGATTGGCTTGCCGGAATCGTCGAGCAAGGTGACCTGTTCGAAGCCGAACTCTTTGGATGGCGACACCGAGGTGATCACGACCGGACAACTGGGATGGGTGCGCATCGTGAAGACGATGTGCTGCGCGTGGGCCATTACGCAGCCGGACACCAACGCGAGAATCGCGCCCAGCGAACGTCGCATGGCATCTCCTTCGCTTGCCGATTATATCATCGGCCCGTTTGCGCATCAGTGAGAATCCGCTCGAGGATATCCGGGATCTCAAACACGGCCCGGTTGGTGAGCCGTTCGGTCGCCGCCCGAAAGCCGGCATAAGCCGCCGGCTCCAGGAGTTCATCCATCGCTCGGGCAATGCGGCGGAAATTCGGTAACACGATGCCGATGCCCTGCTCGCGCACCCAGTCGGTGTTGTAGCGTTCCTGCGGCAGCGTCCAAGCGTTGCGTTCCACAATCACCGGCAGCCGCATCGCCACCGCCTCGCTGAGGCTTCCCGGCCCCGGCTTGCCGATGAAGTAGTCCGCTAATTGCATGTATCGCGGAACCTCAGTTGTGAATCCTTCGACGAACCGCGAGGCCTGGTGCGGCAATGCGCGAAGCCGGGCCGCGAGTTTCTCATTGTGGCCGCAGATCAGCACCAATTGACGCCGGCCGAGTTGCTGCGCAATCTCCAGCATCACCGCCGCCCCTTGTCCTCCAAATAGAACCAGCCCCACCGGCAGCGTCGCATCCAGGCCCAGCCGCGTCCGCTCCGCCCCCTTTTTTTCGGCCGCGAGCGGCGCGCACTCATAAAACTGCGGGTTGAGAATCATGCCCGAAACGCGAAAGACGTTCGACGGTAGGTGTCCCATGGCCAACGCCTGTTCGACGGCCTTATCCGACCCGCAGATGAAATATTGATCCTGGGGTTCGATCCAGAAGTGCGGCGGGTAGTCGGCGAGATCGGTCAACACCGTCACGAGCGGGACGCCAGGCAACGCCTGGCGGAGGCTCTCGCCCAAGGCCCGGTTGAAATTCGGAACCAGCGAAACCACCAGGTCCGGCCGGCCTTCGTGCCAGATCCTCTCGAGCAGCCGCACCTGCTTGCGGTGAAACAAGCGGATCACCAGGTGCATGCCCCAGGTAAGCTGTGGCGACCCGAGCGTCCATCCCCTCTTGAGCATCAGGTTGTACAGATCCTGAAGCCGCCGCCCGGTGATCTGCCGAAACACATCGATCGAGTCGAGCAACTCCTGGAGGTTCACCATCCGGACTTCGAACGGTCGCTGTTGTTTTTCGATTACGCTCCGGAGCGCGTTGGCCGCGGCGCGGTGCCCGCCGCCGGCATCGAAGAACACGAAGTCCAGCCTTTTCACCCCTCCGATTGTGCCACGCCTCACAAGTCCCCCCGGCCGAAACATCCGCTTTCACAGATGTTTTTTGTCCTTGTCATACGGTTGTAGCGCGAGCGCCCTATAAGTAGGGGCGAGGACAGGTGTCGCTTGCGGACGACGGGGCGGCCCCTGGAAACTATGAATAGTGCCGAAATGCTTACTTTTCTGGCTCACCGCGATCACAACCTCATGCGGCGCATCAACCGCTGGCCTGCCCCACGATGGGTCCGCCTCTGGATGCTCTGCGCCACGCGCGGCGGCGATGGCTGGCTGTGGTACGGCATGGGCGTGGTGATCCTGTTGTTCGGCGACGGCGCACGCTTCGTGGCTGTGGGCGCAGCCGCGCTGGCGGCCGGTGTCGGCATCGCGCTCTTCCTCCGTCTGAAAAAACTGACCGGCCGCAAACGGCCGTGTGCAATCGAGCCGCACTGCTGGGCCACCCTGCTCCCGCCCGACCAGTTCTCGTTTCCCTCCGGCCACACCATCACCGCCTTCGCCGTGGCAGTCTGCCTCAGCCAGTTTTACCCGACCCTGGCCGTCGGCCTGTTGTTTTGCGCCATTAGCGTTGCGGCGTCTCGGCTTCTGCTGGGGATGCACTTCTTGAGCGACGTGTTGGCCGGGGCAGCCATCGGCACGCTGCTGGCATTTGGCTCGGCCGACCTAGCGCGCCGGCTGCTGTAAGACACTAGACGTCCATCGTCTCCAGGGCCTGTTTCAAACTCCCGATGGGATCGCGGCCCGCGGCCGGCCGGTATTCGTGCGCGATGTAGCCGGTGAATCCTAGATCGGCGACAGTCTTGGCGATAAGGCGGTAGTTGAGCTCCTGCGTGTCGTCGATTTCGTGGCGTCCCGGAACACCGCCGGTGTGAAAGTGCGCGATCCACTGAAGATTTTCCTGGATGGTGCGGCAGACGTCGCCTTCCATGATTTGGGCGTGGTAGATGTCGTAAAGCATCTTCACGCGCGGTGAATTCACGCGCTTGCAGACGTCGACGATCCATACGGTGTGGTCGCACATCGTGTCTTTGTGATCGACCTTGCTGTTGAGCAACTCCAAGCAGATCGTCACGCCCTTGTCCTCGGCATGGGCCTTGACCCGGTTGAGGAGAGCGACACAGTGATCCGCGCCTTCGGAATCAGGCATGCCGCGCCGGCTGCCGGAAAAGGTGATCAGGTTCGGACAGCCGCCGGCCGCGCATTCCTCGAGCGCCGCGCGCATGGATTTCTCGATGGCGTCGTGATTGGCCCTGTTATTGAGGCCGTCGGCGATCGTTACGCCGCTGGCTGGGGCCATGGTTGGGATCAGCCCGTATTTGTTCAGGGTCGGCCAGTCGCCAGCCGGGATCAGGTCGAAGCCTTTCAAGCCCAGGCGCGCGGCTTCGCGGCACATGTCCTCGAGCGGCGCCCCCGGCCCAAAGACCCCCCGAGTGACCGACTGGCGGAGGCGCCCTTTCGGTGAGACCGGGGCCTGGCTGTGTAGAGCGTCGGAACCTGCTACCCCAACTGCCGTGACAAAATCCCGGCGTCGCATGCCCCTGAATTATACTGAATTCCCTGGGACTACACTAAGAAAAGACCATGAAAACCGGAGTCGTTTTTCTACTCGGCTTGACGCTGCTCGGCCAGACCTCCCCGCCCACTTATTTCACGCCGTCTCACCAGGTCTCCGGCATCGGCGTTTCGCGAGACGATCTGTCGGCCGATCTCGTCGAGGCCCGTACCAAGCTCATGATCGAATCGCAGACGTTCACCATTCTGCGTGAGCCTATGGCGGTCTCCGGCGCCAAGCGCATTACGACCGACCGCACGCTCCAGTCGCTGTTTCAGCTGGCTTCCCAACGCAGCGGCGTGCCGGCTTCGCTGATCGAGGCCATCGCATATCTCGAGAGCTGGGGCGACGCCAGGGCACAGAGCCCGGCGGGCCCCCGAGGGATCATGCAGATCTCGCAAGCCACCGCCCGGCGGATCGGCCTGCGAGTGTCGCACACCACTCGGTACCGCATCGTGCGCGAGAAAGTGCAGGTTCGTGACAAGCGCAACAGGCCGATGACCCGGGTCGTCCGGCGCCGGGTTCCCTACAGCGTGCCCGGCCGCGATGAGCGCCTGAGACCGGAGCGTGCCATCCCGGTGGCTGCCCAATACCTGGCTTCACTCGAACAGAAGTTCGGGGGAAGCGACTGGGGTGTGTTTGCCTACCACTGCGGCGAGGGCTGCGTGACCGAGATGCAGGAACTCACCCGGCAAGCCCGCGGAGTTCCGAAGGACCAGACGACGGTGGCGCGGATGTTCTTCTCCGCCAGCCCCGCCTGGAATCGCGAGTTGTACCAGGCCATCCAAATCCAGATGCAACGCGACTACTCGCCTACCTACTGGTTCCGTGTGAAACGCGCCGAGCAATTGCTAGAATCCTACCGGAGCGATCCGCACGCCTTCGAAGCGCTGGCCGAGCAGTACAAAATGCAGTTTGCCGGAGCCAACGGAATCGAGCGGCGCGCGCCCCACCGGCTCTCGGTCTGGCTCAAGCTGGGCGATCTGGCATTCCACACCAACGACGACATTCGCGCCGGGATGGGAAGCGCCCTGGTCCGAGCCTTGGACCGCCCCGACTACTTCGGCTATCAGCTCCAACTCGACCCCAGCCAACCCGAAGACCTCGAGTACTTTTCGCAGGCATCGCCCGCCGCTATCGGCGCTCTCACCTACATCGCCTTCGAGACCCGCCGCCTCTGGCAGGAGATGAAACCGGGAACCGAGCAATTTCGGCCCATTCCGGTGACCGCCCTGGTGGAGCCGGAACAATACGCCGTGCGAACCGGGCGCAGTGAAGCACTGTCGCACGGCACCGGCCAGGTGTTTGATCTCGACTATGCGGGCCTTCCGCCAGCCGAGTATGAGTGTTTACGATTCGTGTTGGACGATCTCGGCTGGGACGGGTACCTCGGCTTCGTTGACGAAGGCAGGGACACTCTCCACATCGGCGGCTCACCCGATTTCCGCGATTTCTTCACTACGATTTTTCAGGAAGCGCTCGGAGGGTTATCGGATCAGGTGAAAGGCGACGAAAGCACCAACGTACGCTAGAACGCCCATGTAAGTGAATTGCAGAACCGGCCACTTCCATCCTCCCGTTTCCCGGCGGACCACGGCGATGGTCGAGATGCATTGCATGGCAAATGCAAAAAAAACGAGCAGCGCCAGCGCGCCGCCGAAAGTCAGGTCGTGTTCAAGCGCGCGCTCGAGACCCAGCTGGTTTGATTCCGGATCCATCCCGTAGATCGAGCCCAGCGTCGCTACGATGGTTTCTCTCGCCGCGAGCGACGTAATGAGGCCAATGCCCACCTTCCAGTTCAGCCCGAGCGGCTTGATGGCCGGCTCGATGGTCCGGCCCAGAGTGCCAGCCAGGCTGCGATCAATCCCGGGCGCATGACCGTGAATCAGAGGCAGGTGCGCCATTACCCATAGGATCACCATCACCAGCAGGATGACTGTGCCGGCGCGCCGCAGAAACACTGCGGAGCGATCCAACAGGCGGAGGCCGAGCGATTGCAGCGTTGGCCAGCGGTACGAAGGCATCTCCAGCAGAAACGGCGCACGGCCGCTCTTCAAGATCGAAGATTTCAGCACCCGCGCCGTCAGGACCGCCGCGAGAAATCCGAGCACGTACAAGGCGAGCATCGCGAGAGCGCGGGCGCCGAGGAAACTGCCGAGGACCGGGCGGTTCGGAATGAAAGCCGCGATGATCAAGGTGTAGACCGGCAGCCGGGCCGAACAGGTCATGAAGGGCGCAATCAGGATAGTGGCCATACGATCGCGTTTGTTTTCGATGGTGCGAGTCGCCATGATCGCAGGCACCGCGCAGGCGTACGCCGACAGCAGCGGGATGAACGATTTGCCTTGCAGCCCGACTCTCGCCATGGTCCGGTCGGCAATCAGGGCGGCGCGCGCCAGGTACCCGGAATCCTCCAGGATCCCGATGAACAGGAACAGCAGAAGCACCTGCGGCAGAAACACCACCACCGAGCCCACCCCGTTCCAGACGCCGTCTAGAAGCAGCGAGCGGAACAGTGAATCCGGCAAAATAGATGCAACCCAGTTGCTCGAAAGATGAATCAGCCAATCGACCCCGTCTTTGGCCGGATCGGCCACACTGAAGATGGTTTGGAACACGCCCACCACCACCGCCAGAAAGACCAGAAGACCCACGACCGGGTGCAGGAAAACGGCATCCAGGCGGCGTGTCCATTTCGGTGGAGCGGGCGCCCGGTAGCGCGCCTCACACCCGACGCGCCCGGCCCACTCGCGGCACTTCGGCACATCTTGCAGGATCGGCAGCTCCACGGGCGCGGGCTTGGGCATTTGACCGGCCAAATACTCGAAGACCTGATCGATGCCCTCGCCCTGCCGCGCGCTGACGAGCGCCACCGGCGCGCCGAGTTCGCTAGAGAGCGCCTTCAAATCCAGCCGGCCGCCGCGATTACGGAGATCATCGGCCATATTGAGAATGACGAGCGTCGGAATACCCAAGGCCAGGATCGGCGCCGCCAGCATAAGATGTCGGGCAAGATTCGTCGAATCGAGCACCAGCAGAATCGCGCGCGGCTTGCCCGTGTCGCCACGCCGGCCGGTCAGTACATCGTAGGCGATCTGCTCGTCCTCCGAGCGTGGGGAAAGACCGTAAAGGCCGGGAAGATCGATAATCGGAACTTCACGGCCGTCGGCGACGACCGCCACGCCGGTGTGGCGCTCGACGGTGACCCCCGGAAAATTCGCCACTTTCTGCCGCAACCCGGTGAGGCGGTTAAACAAGGTGGTCTTGCCGCTGTTCGGCGGCCCAATCAACGCGACCCGGGCGCCAGCCGTGCGGCCCCCTTTCGCGCCTGCCAGTGCTACCGCCGACGCGGCACTCGCGCCGTCAGAATCGCTCACAAAGGCCTCTTCGGGGGATCGAGTAGGACGCGCAGATGGCGGGCCGTTTCCCGCCGGAGCGCGACTTCGGAGCCGTCCACCTGGAAGACCCGCGGGTCACCACCCGGAGCGCTCCAACCAGCCGTAATCCGCATGCCCGGCAGAAACCCGAGTTCCATCAGCCGCCGCGCCTCTTCGCCGGGAAGGTTGATCTCTTCCAAGGTCCCGGCGTCGCCCCGCGCGAGATCCACCAGCGTGGTCAGCGTCTTGTTGCCAGTCAGTTGCAACACGGTTTCAGTATGCGCGCGTCTGAAATCCTTGTCAAGAGGTGGGGACGCTGGTTTCGGCGTTTTCGGCGGCACCGCCTCGCTCCTCGCTCCAACTGCTCCAGAATACAAGGAAATCGCATGCGAACGCAATACATGATTCGCCGTGCCGGTTTGGCCGACCTGGACCGGATCCTCGAGATCGAACGCTCGAGCTTCGGGCACGAAGCTTATGATCGCAAACTATTTGCATATTATCAGGAGCGGTGCGGAGACTTGTTCTTGGTCTCGGGCCGGCCGGGACGCGTCAGCGGGTATATGGTTACCTGCGTCCGGGGCGGCCGGGCGGAGCTGGTTTCGGTGGCGGTCGACCCGGCCTGTCGCCAGAAGGGCGCGGCCTCGGCTTTACTCGAGAGCACGTTACGACGTCTTGGCCGCCGGGGCGTTTCGCGGCTCGGTCTGGTCGTCCGCGTCAACAACCGGCCGGCTCTCGCCTTCTATGAGAAGTATGGCTTCCGCCGCAGGCGGCTCGCGCGCGGATATTATGAGGATGGCGGCGATGGCATCGCCATGAGCCGCGCCATCCCGTCGCCAGGGAATTGACCGGTTCGCCCTTGCAAACCACGCGTGCCTGGGGCATGGTAAGGGTGATGCCAGTCTCGTTCGAATTCTTGCGTGGCGTGGTCGGGGTGCTGTGCGTGTTTTTCGCCCACATGGCGGGACGTTCGGCCGCGGCGGTCCGGGGAGGCCAGCAGAAAATCTCCCGGCTTTATGGCTGGGTGCTGCGCGCGGCGGCGTGCGCCGTGGTGGTGGCCATCCGGCACTCCGTGGATGCCCTGGTCATCGGCGTGTGGGCGGTGAGCGGGGTGGCCTTCGCCGCCGGATGGTGGGAGGTCTCGCGCGCCAAAAAATCCGAAGATCTCACGCGCCAGATCTTTCCGGAGTGACCGCCGCCCCTGCGCTACAATCTTCTCTTGTCCTATGTCACTGGTCGTGGTTGGATCCGTAGCCTACGATGGCGTGGAAACGCCCCATGGAAAAGTAGACCGTATGCTGGGAGGCGCCGCCACATATATCGCGCTATCCGCTGCCTATTTCACCGAGGTCAAGATTGTCGCTGTCGTGGGCGACGACTTCGCCGATGCGGATCGCCACCTGCTCGCTTCTCGCAGAATCGACCTCGCCGGAATGGAGACCGTGAAGGGAGGAAAGACGTTCTTCTGGAAAGGCTTGTATTCGGCCGACATGAATGAACGCACCACCATCGAGACCAACCTCAATGTGTTCGGCGACTTCCAGCCGAAGCTCCCGGAGTCGTACCGATCGGCCCCTTATCTGTTGCTCGGCAACATCCAGCCGACGCTGCAACGCGGTGTGCGGGCACAGATGACCGGTGTGAAGTTCTCCGGTGGCGATACCATGAATTACTGGATCAATGATTTCCGCGCCGAGTTGCTCGAGACGCTCAAAAGCTGGGATTTCCTGCTGATCAACGATAGTGAAGCGCGGCTGCTTTCGGGCGTTGACAATTTGCAGCGCGCCGCCGCCAAGATCCACGGCCTAGGCCCGCGCACGCTGGTCATCAAACGCGGTGAATACGGCGCGGTGCTGTTCCACGCCGGTCACCATTTCATGGCTCCCGGATACCTGCTCGAAAGAGTTTTCGACCCCACTGGCGCCGGGGACTGTTTTGCCGGTGGCTTCATGGGGTACCTCGCCGCCCGCGGCATCCGTCCCAAGGACGGCCACATGGATATGGCGGAATTGCGCAAGGCCGTCATTTACGGCTCGGTCATGGGAAGTTTCTGCTGCGAGCAGTTCGGCGTGGACCGCTTCCGCACGCTCACCCACAACGAAATCGAGGCCCGCTTTCAGGAGTTCCGCAGCTGCACGGAATTCTGAAAATCCGCAGTCTCGCCCCGGGGCTCGGCCTGGCTCTGTTGGCGGTCTTGAGCGCGGCCGCCGTCTGGTTCGTTTCTCGGCGCGGCTGGCAATTCTATTACGGGGATGCCGAAGCGCACTGGAATATCGCCCGCCGCGTTGTCGATTCCCAGACTCCTGGCTACGACCAGATCGGCACGGTCTGGCTGCCGCTACCGCACGTATTGATGCTCGCGCTGGTCCGTTCCGACTCCTGGTGGCGCAACGGCCTGGCCGCCGCCATCCCCTCGGCCCTCTCGTTTGTGGCCGCCGGCGGGTTCCTGTTCGCCGCCGTACGCCGCGTCTTCGATTCGGCGCCGGCAGCGGCGGCCTCCACGGCCCTGTTCGCCGCCAATCCCAACTTGCTCTACCTGCAATCGACGCCCATGACCGAGGCGATGTTCTTTGCCTGTCTGATGGGCTTGTTCTACTTTACCGTCCGCTTTCGGACCGAGCAGAGTTGGGGTTCAGTCGCGGGAGCGGCGATCGCCTGCGTTCTCGGGACCCTGACACGCTATGAAGCATGGTTTTTGATTCCCTTCGTGGCGGCCTATTTGGGCGTCGTCGCCAAGGGGAGGCGCTGGCTGGTGGCTGCGGTGTTCGCGCTCGTGGCGGCGCTCGGCCCAGCGTACTGGCTGGCGCACAACTGGTGGCTCGCGGGCGATGCGCTCGAATTTTATCGCGGACCGTATTCGGCGCTTGCCATCCAAGGGTCGGTTTCTTATCCGGGGCACGGCAACTGGCGGCTCGCCTGGCGATACTTCCGTACGGCAGCGGAACTATGCGCCGGCCCGGGGCTGTGGTGGATAGGCCTCCTGGGAACCCTCGCCGCGTTGCTCAAGCGCGCGATCTGGCCCCTGAGCTTGCTGATGCTGCCCGGCGTGTTTTACATCTGGAGCATGGATGCCGCGGCCACGCCGATCTTCGTGCCTACTCTTTGGCCGAACACCTACTACAACACGCGTTACGGCCTCGCAGTGCTTCCCTTGCTGGCGGTGGCCTCGGCGGGGCTGGTGGCGGTAGTCCCGCGTCCGGCGCAGGCCGCCGCCGCGTGGCTGGTAATTGCCACCGGCCTGGTCTACTGGGCGTTGCATCCAAGCCCGGAGAACTGGATCACCTGGAACGAATCCCGCGTGAATTCCGAAGGCCGGCGCGAGTGGGTACGAGAGGCGGCCGAATACCTCGGGCCCCGTTACGTGCGAGGGTCTGGGATTCTCACGTCCTTCGGCGATTTGACCGCTGTGTATCGGCAGGCGGGGATCCCGCTCCGCGAAACCTTTACCGGTGACAACGGACTGCCGTGGCTGGCGACGGTGGCGCGTCCGGATCTGTTCCTCTGGCAGGAATGGGCGGTCGTGATGGGCGGAGACGGCGCCCAAAGCGCCGTGAATCGGGCGGGGCGCTATGGAATCCGATATCGGCTCGAAAAGACCATCATCGTCAAGAACTCGCCGGTCATCGAGATCTACCGGCGGATCGGAGGCAGGCATGGTTCCCCCTGAATGTGTCACGACGGCGTTTGAGTTGCCGGGTTTCCGCGTCAAGCGCAACCTGGGGGTGGTGCGTGGGATCGTGGTGAGGTCACGCTCGATCGTCGGCACGATCGGGGCCGGGCTGCAGACCCTGGTCGGCGGCAACATCTCGCTGTTCACCGAATTGTGCGAGCGAACGCGCTCGGAAGCCTTCGACCTGATGATCCAGCACGCCTCGGATCTAGGCGCCGACGCCATTATCGGCGCCCGCTACGACGCCACCGAAATCATGAACGGCGTCACCGAAGTGCTGGCCTACGGCACCGCGGTTACCATCGAGCGCGCCGGCCAATGAAGGTCCCCTTCACCAAGGCACACGGCGCCAAGAACGATTTTCTTCTGACATGGCAGGCCGAGGCTCCCAGCGCAGATCTGCCGCGGATCGCCCGCGCCATCTGCGATCGCCACACCGGGGCCGGCGCCGACGGCTGGCTCCTAGTGACCCCCGCCGACGGGGTCGAAATCGACGGCGGAATCGACCTCTACAATTCTGATGGCAGCGTGGCTGAGATTTCGGGCAATGGCACGCGCTGTGCGGCCGCTTTCCTCATCCAGCACGGCTGCACCACCCAGGTGGTGCGGATCCGCACCGGCGCCGGTATCAAGAGCCTCCGCCTCCTGCGCCGTACCGGGTTGATCTTTGAGTTCGAGATGAACATGGGAAAGGCCGAAATCCAGGCCGCGCGTTTCGAATTGGCGCTGTCAACCGGTCCCCGGGACGTTTCGTTGATCTGGGTGGGCAATCCTCAATGCGCCGTACCGGTTGAGCGTTTCGATTTCGACTGGCGGGCCATGGGCGCCGAAATCGAATCGCACCCGCGTTTTCCCCACCGTACCAATGTCTCCTTTTGGAAAGTACTCGACCGGCAGACGATTGAGGCCCGGTTCTACGAGCGCGGTGCCGGCGAAACCATGAGCTCGGGAACCGGGTCGACCGGCGTCGCGGCGGCCGCCCTCGCCCGCGGTCTGGTCGTCTCGCCGGTCCTGGTACTGACGCCGGCCGGACCCATCCAGATTCGGGTGGATAATGAGATTTACCTGACCGGGCCCGCCGAGATCGTGGCCGAAGGGAATTTCTTTACTGGACAATAAGCACTGAAATGCCTGTCGGACGGTCCTCCCCAGAGTTGGTCGCCAAGGAAATGGCGGACAAGATTCGCTCCCGCCAGGCCCGCGTCGGTGTCGTCGGCCTCGGTTATGTGGGACTGCCCTTGGCCGTCGAGTTTGCCAAGGCTGGCTTCGCGGTGACCGGAATTGACGTCAGTCAGGCCAAGACCGAACGGGTGAATCTCGGGGATTCCTATGTGGGGGATGTTCCGAGCGATGCGCTCGCGCCCTTGGTTGAATCAGGTAAGCTTCGCGCCACCACCGACTTTGCCGTCATAGCGGAATTGGACACCGTTAACATCTGCGTGCCCACCCCCCTACGCAAGACCAAAGACCCGGACATGAGCTACATCGTGTCCGCCTGCGAGAAGATTGCCGCCCACCTCCACCCGGGCATGCTGGTGATTCTGGAATCGACCACGTACCCGGGCACAACCGACGAACTGCTGCTGCCCACCTTGTCCCGTGACGGTCTCAGGGTGGGAACCGACTTTTTCTTGTGTTTTTCACCGGAGCGGGTGGACCCTGGGAATCCTCAGTTCCAGACGGCCAACATCCCCAAGGTCGTGGGCGGCTGCACGCCCGCCTGCACCGAGCTCGGCCGGCTCTTTTACGAGCAGGCCCTGGAGCGAGTGGTTCCGGTGAGTTCGACCCGCGTGGCGGAAATGGTCAAGCTGCTCGAGAACACGTTTCGCATGATCAACATCGGCCTCGCTAACGAGATTGCGATGATGTGCGACCGCATCGACATCAACGTCTGGGAGGTGATCGACGCGGCCGCAACCAAGCCGTTCGGGTTTATGCCGTTCTATCCCGGCCCCGGCCTCGGTGGCCATTGCATTCCCATCGATCCTTTCTATCTCTCGTGGAAAACCAAGCAGGCCGGAATCGAAGCCCGCTTCATCGAACTAGCCGGGTACATCAACGGTCAAATGCCCCACTTTGTGGTGGATAAAGTGCGGGATGCGCTGAACAACGTCCTAAAACCGGTCCGCGGCTCCCGGATTCACGTCCTAGGGGTAGCTTACAAGAGGGACATCGACGACGTGCGCGAGTCGCCCGCCCTCGATGTCATGCTGTTACTCCAGCGGCTCGGGGCGACCCTGTGCTATAGCGATCCCTACATACCGGCGCTTCGGCTCGACGGGGTCGAACTGGTTGCCCAGCCTCAGGAAACGGCGGCCGCCGCCGACTGCGTGGTCATCGTGACTGACCACTCCGCCTTTGATTACCGGGCACTGGTCGAAAATACCCAGCTAATCGTGGACACAAGAAACGCCCTGCGCGAGTTTCAATCAACCAAGATCGTAAGGTTATAAAAAGCTTACACCGCCTGCCGAAGCGGGCGATACCGGCGGCTGGCGCGAATCCCAATCAGTTCCGCAACTTTGCCCAGTAGATGCGGCAGATTCTCGGTACAGACAGAGACGTTCTGGCTGGGAGGCGAAGAGCGCCGCCGCAAGTAGGGTCTGTACGACGTGATCACGGCCGTCGCGGGCCGGTAGTCCTTCACTCGCGCGTAGGCCAGAAGATCCGGACCTACCTCGCCAGTGCCAAACTGGGCGTCACTCAGTACCAGTTCGTAGGCGCTCTCGTCCAACATCGCCAGCGCCTCAGCCGGAGTGGCGGCCACGTCTACCGCGTAGCCCCCAGCCCGGAGAATCGTCTGCAGCGCCAACCGGGGCGTCAGCTCGCCGTGTACGACCAGGACCCGGGCCAAGCCCAGCTCCTGGCTTCGACCGCGCAAACGGGGCGATTTCGAAGGTTTACGCATTCCCACCCATACTTTAACCGAAAACCGGCTTTCTTCACCCATCAAAATTGACCATCTAGCCCGAAATAGGGGTCTCGAAGGACGGAAAGGTGTCTCATCTAACTAAACGGTTGAAATCCATAGACTATTAGTACTAGAAACTTAGCAACAATCGTTCTATTAAACTTCGGCTCCCATTACCTCTGCTGGAATGCACGCCAAATTTCCGATCGAGATTTGAAACGTCGGCGGTTCTTACCGGCCGCCACTTGCGAACCGTCTGTTCGAGAGCCGCCCGGAAGCAGAGCGAGGCGGACCGGTTCCCGCTCGATGAGCACGCCCTCGCTCGAGAGGCCCAGGGGTTCATCCGGGGGCGGTTCAGGGACTTCGGTGAACGCGCCCCGCACCAAGTCATGCTCGCCACGGCGCAGCCGATCAAGCGCCGGCATCGAAGAGCCGCTCGCGACCACCATCGGCGGCTTGCCGGTCACCCGCCGACAACACAGGGCGCCCAACACCGCCGGTATAATGAAACAGTTCCCACAGAA
>JAGWQP010000428.1 GCA_028876805.1 Acidobacteriota bacterium
CGGGGTTCTGCCGGGCTTTCGAGTTCGGGGATGATGCGCTGGGCGAGCACCTTGCCCAGTTCCACTCCCCACTGGTCGAAGGAGTTGATCTGCCAGATGGCGCCCTGCGTGAACACACTGTGCTCGTAAAGGGCGACCAGTTGGCCCAGAACCTCTGGCGTGAGCCGATCGGCCAGGATCGTGTTCGAAGGCCGGTTGCCTTCAAATACGCGGTGGGGCGCCAGCCGGTCAGGCGTGCCCTCGGCCTTCACCTGCTTGCGCGTTTTTCCGAACGCCAGCGCCTCGGTCTGGGCAAAGACGTTCGCCATCAGTATGTCGTGATGGCGGCCCAGGGGATTGAGCGGTTTCATAAATGCGATGAAGTCGCAAGGGATGAGCCGGGTCCCCTGGTGGATTAGCTGGTAAAAGGAGTGCTGGCCGTTGGTCCCCGGCTCGCCCCAATAGATCGGGCTGGTCGGATGGGAGACTTCGGCGCCGGTGAGCGTCACGTGCTTGCCGTTGCTCTCCATCGTCAGCTGCTGCAAGTACGCCGGAAATCGTTTCAGGTACTCGTCGTAAGGCAACACGGCAACCGTCTCGGCGCCAAAGAAGTCGGTGTACCATACCGAAAACAGGCCCATTAGCACGGGCAGGTTACGGTCGAACGGGGCGGTGCGGAAATGTTCGTCCATCCGATGGAAGCCATCCAACATCCCACGGAAGTGATCCGGTCCGATGGCCAGCATCGTCGAAAGGCCTATGGCCGAGTCCATCGAATAGCGTCCGCCGACCCAGTCCCAGAAGCCGAACATGTTCGCGGTGTCAATTCCGAACCTCGCCACTTCTGTGGCATTCGTGGATACAGCGACAAAATGCTTGGCCACCGACTTCTCATCGCCCTCCAGGCCATCGAGCGACCAGGTGCGCGCCGAGTGTGCGTTGGTCATGGTTTCAAGCGTCGTAAACGTCTTCGAGGAAACCACGAAGAGGGTCTCCGACCGATCGAGATCGCGGACTGCCTCGGCGAAGTCAGTCCCGTCAACGTTGGACACGAAGCGAAACGTGAGGAAGCGATCGCTGTAAAATCTCAGCGCTTCATAAGCCATTACCGGTCCCAGGTCGGAGCCGCCGATGCCGATGTTGATGATGTTGCGGATGCGCTTGCCGGTGTGTCCTTTCCACTGGCCGTTCCGGACGCGATTGGAAAAATCCGTCATCTTGTCGAGCACGGCGTGAACCTGGGGTACGACGTTTTCGCCATCCACTACGATCGACGTTCCTCTCGGTGCTCGCAGGGCCACGTGCAGCACCGCCCGATTCTCGGTAACGTTGATCTTCTCACCGCGAAACATCGCATCGATTCGCTCGCGTAGGCCGGACTCTTCGGCCAGCTGAACGAGGAGCTTAACGGTTTCGTCGGTGATGCGGCCTTTCGAGTAGTCCAGTAAGATGCCTGCCCCCTCCGCTGACATTCGCTCGCCACGCTTGGGATCAGCCGCAAATAGATCGCGAAGATGAATCCCGCGCACCTTCTCGTAATGTGCTTGGAGAGCCTTCCACACCTTCCGACTGGGGAGCGGTTGGAGCCGCCGGCGCGTGGAGCGTACTGCGCGCGTTGCCATATTTGAGGGCCCTTTCATGGGAGTCTTTCAGCGCGCGATGGCAGACTTGAGCGCATGACTCTTGGCTGCGATCACGGCCATCAACTCGTTCCAGGACTTGACGAAGGACTTGGCGCCTTCCTCCTGGAGCTCGGTAGCTAGGGCGTCAACGTCGATACCGGACCGGGCGAAGACTTCGCACACTTTCTCGCAGTCGCCGCCATCGGCCGGCAGGATCGAACCAACCTCACCATGGTCGGCGAGGGCCTTCAAGGTGGCTTCCGGCATGGTATTTACCGTAAGCGGCGCAGCGAGGTTCGTGACGTACAGCAGGTCGGAGGCTTGCGGGTCCTTAGTTCCCGTGCTCGCCCACAAGAGCCGCTGAGGCCGCGCGCCGGCATTGAAGACGCGCTGCCAGCGCGGGGATGCAAGCAGTTCACGGTAAGCTTTGTAGGTACGCATGGCGATGGCAATCCCGAGCTGGTCGCGCAAGGCGTCGGGCGTTCGGCCCATCACTGCGGTGTCCCAGCGGCTGACAAAAACCGAGGCGACAGAAGCCACCGAAGGCCTCAGGCCGGCCTCGATGCGCCGCTCGATACCGCGAAGGAACGCTTCCGCCGCTGCCAGGTAGTGCTCCCGGGAGAACAGCAGCGTGACGTTGATCGGGATACCGGCGAAGATCGCCTCCTCAACGGCCGGTAGGCCTTCTTTGGTGCCGGGGATCTTGATAAACAGGTTGGGTTGTCCTGCGCGCGCAGAAAGGTTCTGGGCCGCCGCCAGGGTAGCGGCGGGTTCGTAGGCCAGCAGGGGCGAAATCTCCAAAGAGACCCAGCCATCCACCCCGCCGGTTTGGTCGTAGACCGGTCGGAAATGCGCGGCGGCCCGGGTGAGGTCTTCGAGTGCCAGCTCGAAAAACAGGGCCTCGCCCGACGCGCCCTTCTTCACCTTTTGACGAATCGCGGCATCGTAAGCCGTGCTGTGCTGGATCGCATGATCGAAGATCGTCGGGTTCGAGGTAAGCCCCGTCACCGACAGCTCGTCGATGTAGTGCTTCAAGGTGCCGCTGTCCAGCAGATCGCGGGTGATGTTGTCGAGCCATATGCTTTGGCCCAGATTGTGTAGAGCTTGCGTTGCTTTCATCGGGAACCCTCCCGGAGTCCTCTCAATTCTTGTCTCGGTCAAGCCTAAACACTTCGATCGGAAACTGCTGAGTCCTGGCAAGGTCGATGCTCGCCGGCGGTCGAACGATGCGGTGATCCGAGATCCGTCAACCACATTTCTCGCGAGCGGGTCTGGCAGTCAACTCTGGGATGTGATAAATCGAACTCTTCTCCGCTCGAGTGGGCACGGTTCACTCCCCCAGGGATCGTGCGGTCGCTCGAGAAGATCCCCGAACCCGCCAC
>JAGWQP010000429.1 GCA_028876805.1 Acidobacteriota bacterium
CCATGTTCGCGCCCACGCAAGACGACCAATGATCCAAGGATCGGAACGGTCTATCTGGGCGAGGAGGTCGACTCTGATGACCTCCTCGCCATCCTTGAGCGGCTTCTTCGTCGGCCGAGGAGCGAAAAGCATGGGACTGAAGATTGATGAACTGTCGACTATGGACGGCACGGCTCAAGCAGAACTGGTTCGACGACGGGAAGTTACGCCCCTGGAATTGGTTGATGCGGCCATCGCTCGAATAGAGCGAGTCAACCCAGCGATCAATGCGGTGATCACGCCGCTGTTCGAGGAGGCGCGAGCGGCCGCGGCGTCGAACGAGCTACCAACCGGGCCATTTCGCGGTGTGCCATTTCTGCTGAAAGACCTTGGCGCGATGCAGAAGGGACAGCCGTACTACTTGGGTAATCGGGCTCTGCGTGACTTGGGATTTCGGTCGCCTTTCGACACACCGCTGGGGGCGAGGTTTCGCGCCGCTGGGTTCATTACGCTTGGAAAAACCAACACCCCGGAATTTGGCGCACAGACCACAACGCAGCCGCTCGCCTTTGGTGCGACGCACAATCCCTGGGATTTGGATCGATCGACCAGTGGCTCATCGGGCGGTTCTTGTGCGGCCGTGGCGGCCGGGATGGTGCCGGTCGCACATGCCAACGATGGCGGTGGATCGATCCGGCTCCCAGCTGCGTGGTGTGGACTAGTTGGCCTAAAGCCGTCGCGCGGCCGGGTCTCCGACCCCTTGGACATGCGCGAGCTGGCCGAACTAGTGGTCAGCCGCACGGTCCGAGATACTGCCGCGGTGCTTGATGCGGTGCATGGCTCCGAGCCTGGTGATCTTTTTCTGGTTCCGCTGCCAGCCAGAAGCTACACGGCCGAAGTTGGCGCGGATCCAGGCAAGCTAAGAATCGGCATCCTGACGCGGAGTTCTTTCGCGGAGATACATACAGAGTGTCGAGAGGCAACCGTGGCAACCGCCAAACTGCTGGAATCGCTCGGCCATAGGGTCGAGGATTCCTTTCCCGAAGCCCTCCTTGACCCGGGCCCGGGCGTTCCCCAATTCCGGTCCGCCCTGCACCGTGCCCATGGGCACGGCATGACCCAGGCCTTGGGCGCCGTGTTGGGCCGGCCCGTGAGACGAGATGACGTTGAGCCCTATTCGTGGTTGGTGGATTTGCAGGCGGAGCAGCCGCCGGTTGCGTTCGAAGAATATTTGAAGGCGACCGGATGGCTCAATCAATGGGCCCGGCGAATTGCCCGCTGGTGGTCGACAGGATTCGACCTGCTGCTCACGCCCACGGTCTGCGAACCACCCACAACCCTGGCGGAGATGACACCTCCCGAAGATGAACCCTGGAAGCTGGTGAGCAAGATCCAGCAGCATGTCTTCTTTACCTTCCCGTTTCAATTTCACGGGGCAACCGGCGATCTCGCTGCCGCTGCACTGGACGCCGGAAGGATTGCCGGTTGGGGTCCAGCTAGTAGCTGCGATGGGCCGCGAAGACCTGCTGATTGGGATCGCGTCGCAACTCGAGCGGGAGCTGCCGTGGATCGATCGTCTACCGCCGGTACGTGCATGACCCCCGTTCGGCGGAGATTCGCGCGTGTAAACTTGTCTGCCAGAGCCCAGGGTCGCGGCTAGCTTCACTTCTGAACGGCGACTGGTTGGCGTCAAGCCCGCTCGAAGTAGCTCCGCGCGACG
>JAGWQP010000430.1 GCA_028876805.1 Acidobacteriota bacterium
TGAAGGCGGCCGAATCATCGGTGCACACCAACAAAGGGCGGGCAGTTCTCGCCAGACTGGCGCCGGCCCCTGTAGTCTCCGGCAAGGGAACAGTGGAAGTGACGGGAGCGCACTCCGCCAACGTGTTCACCAATCCCGAGCAGGAATTTTTCATTCAGCTCTCCGAGACGGAGCGCTTCGGCATTGTCAAGCTGTCGCCGAAAGGAGCCGTTCGCATCGTGGAGAATCTGACCTATGTTCCAATCACCAAAGACGTGGTGGAAGAGCCCGTCATGGTGGAAACATTCCAACTGCAGCTTGCGCCCGGAGGCCTCTACAAGATCTGGGCGAAGGAGCCGCTGCCGGCTGGGGAGTACGCGTTGATCGAGTACACGGCCGGGAAACTCAATGTCCAGGTCTGGGATTTCGCGATCCAGCCGGCGAAGTGAGCCTATCTTCCCCCTTGAACGAGATCGGCCAACCGGTGCGCCCGACGCCTGCCGGATCTTGGACGCTAGGTCCGGGAAGGTTTTGGCGGCCAAGGGCCGATTCCCGGAACCTCAGATGGTGGGGTACGCCATGCCAACCCCTGTAACCGGAAGGGCGCGCTGCCAAACTCTCCTGTTTCGGGTAGACATGGCGGACGGTGTCGGCGAGGCCGGCCCGGTTGGGGGTGTCACGCCATGCCTACGAAGGATTTTCCCGGCTTCGGCCGGCTTGGATTGCCGCAACTTACTTGACGAGGCCGAGCAGGTTGTTCACCTGAGCGAAGCGTTCGCTGGGCATCGAAATTCTGTTGGGTCCAGCTGCGGGCACGATCCAAGACCGCGTGAGCCCCAGCTGGCCGGCCTGGTTGGGGCAAGAGCCTCCCCCGGCCCGCAGTACGCGTGGACCGAGTCGTAGTCCTTTTGGATGGCCTTCCGGCAATCGATGGATGCTTCCGCGTTTGGAGGCTCGACGCGTTGATATGTCTGATCGAGGGGTGCCTCGGGCTCCGGCTGCGCCGGCCAGGAGCACAAAGACGACCGGCACGACAATACACCAGCCCATAGCCGGAACAGCAACGTAGCTCAGGTTGTTCGAATGGTCCTGGACCGTAAGGACACAGGCTAGTACTTCAGTCCGCGCCGATCCCAGAAAGGCGGGCCAGAACCTCGAAAACAATCGCGAAGTCTCGGTCCGCAAGACCCAGGCCGCGCGCGGCTGTCAGCATTTGGTTCGTCGCCGAGGTGGTGGGCAAGGGAACATTCACCTGGCGTCCGAGTTCCAACGCCAGCAGCATATCCTTTTGCATCATGTTGACATTGAACCAGGCCTCGCCGGGCATTTTGAGGACGAAAGGGCCGCGGTACTGCACCATCGGGGAACCGATCACGCTGTGGGTCAAGACATCGACCGCGGTTTCCCGCGCGATCCCACTCTTCTCGGCCAGCAGGACACCTTCGGAAAACGCCAGCATCTGAACCGCGAGGCTAAGATTCGTCGCGATCTTCATGACCAGCGCCAGACCGTTGGCTCCGACGTGCGTGACTTTCGGGCCGAGATCGAGCAGCAGCGGCTTGACCACCTCGAAGGTATCGGGACGGCCGCCGACCATCACCGAGAGTTTTCCCTGTTCGAGAGTGATCACGCTGCCCGAAACCGGCGCATCCACCATCTCGCCGCCTTTGGCGCGCACCCGGTCAGCCAGCTCACGGCTGATGGCCGGGCTGACGGTGCTCATGTCGATGAAAATCTTGCCGGGGGCGATGCCCGCCAGCACGCCGCCCGGTCCAGCCACGACCTCTTCGAGCGCGGCGGAGTCGGTGAGCATGGAGAAGGTAATGCCGGCGGCCTCGACGACCTCGCGCGGCGAGTCGGCCCAGCGCATACCGCGGTCGATGAGCCACTGCGCTTTTGAGCGAGTCCGGTTGTACCCGGTGACGGTGTGACCTTTATCAAGCAACCGGTTCACCATGCGGCTGCCCATCACGCCTAAACCGATATATCCGAGATTTGCCATTGATCTAGGTCCAATCGAGTGAACGTCTGCTTTGCAGTTGATGATACCCGTACTGGCGACGAGCTTCGGCCAGCGTTTTGCCTTCCTTGACGGCGCGGCGGATGCGGTCTTCGGCGGCGTCGATCTCTTCAGCGGCCTTCAGCACTTCGTCTTCGTGCGCGCGCGGGATCGCGACCACGCCGTCGGCATCGCCGCGCAGCAGGTCGCCGGGGAGGACGCGTGCATCGCCGATGTTCACAGGGCCGTTGGTCGCCTCCACTCCGACACGCTCCTTGCCGGTCCGCATGGAATAGCGGCGGCTATAGATCGGGTAGCCCAACGCGCGCGCCAGGGCGGTGTCGCGGCAGGAGCCGTCAATCACCGTGCCAGCGATGCCCCGCGAGTGCGCGACCCAGGTGAGGATGTCACCCCACACGGTGGCA
>JAGWQP010000431.1 GCA_028876805.1 Acidobacteriota bacterium
GCCGAAACACTGGAAACGCCACTTCACATTTCTATGCCGTTAGCCCCTGAACGATCGCATCATCATCGGACGCGGTGTGGGACCGGCCTTCAACGACGAGCGGCCGCGCCAGTTTATTGGCGTAGTGGGCGATGTGCGTGACGGCGGCCTAAATCGGGAACCGGGGCCAAACATGTATGTACTTCCGCGCCAGATTACGGATGGCTAAAATGCCTCGACATCTCAGATTGTCCCGTGGCCCTGGGTGGTCCGCACCCGGGTGCCTCCTCTGTCGTTGAGCTCCCCGATCCGGAATGAGCTGCGCGCGGCGAGCGGAGGACTGCCGGTCGCGCACATCCGCACCATGGAAGAAACCATATCGCGATCTACCGCCTCCGAGAACTTCAACATGCTGGTACTGACGATTTTCGGCTGCGCCGCGCTCTTGCTGGCCGCGATCGGGATTGCGGGGCTGATGGCCTACTCGGTGGCGCAGCGGACGCAAGAAATCGGAATCCGGCTCGCCCTCGGAGCGGAACCGCCCAGCTTTCGGAACCTGATCGTTTTTCAGGGGCTGCGCTTGGTGGCGCTTGGAGTGGTGATCGGGCTTGCCGCGGCATTCGGGCTGAGAAACCTGATCGCCAGCCTGTTATTCGGAGTGAAGGCGGTGGACCCGATGGAGTTCTCGGCCGTCCCGATCGTGGTCCTCGGCGTGGCGCTGTTGTCGGTATGGTTGCCCGCGATGCTTGGGAGTCGGGTCCATCCCATCGAGGCACTCAGATACGAATAACGGCGATTCGCGAGAGCGTAAAGCCCGAATATAATCCGAGGTCAGTCGCGGCAGAAAATGACGACTCGGGGCCCCCTAGGTACGATCAGTCTGCTGAAGAATCACCTCGAAAGCCATTTTCCGGGGAACCCCGCCGCATCTACAGATCCAAATTTACGGTCTGTCGCTGCTGCTGAGAAGTGACCGGTTCCGGGCCAAGCCGGTCGTGGCGGTTCAAAGGGCGTTACCAGAGAAGTTGACGTTTGCGGGATCAGCTGAAGGGATTGAGACGATCCGGCGGGCTGTCAGGCTGAGGCGGACGTAGAACAGACGGTGTTCACCGCAATCCTTGCGGAACAACAGGGGACTTCCAGACAAAAGTGAGCGCGATTATCTGCCAGTCGTAGCGGCATTGCGGACCGAGCATTCGAGCACTACGGCAGGCGGTACGCGACCAGCGTTTCCTGCGCGGTGATGACCACGTACTGTTTGCGATCCTTGCCCATGTATGTGATCGGATTGGCGTAACCGTTGGCCGGCAGTTTCGTCTCCCAGAGCAGCTTACCGGTCTTGGATTCGTAGGCGTGGAAACGCTGATCGTCGGTCGCTCCAATGAACAGGAGGCCGCTCGCGGTGGCTACCAACCCGCCAATGTTGTACGAACCGGTATTCATAACACCTATCTTCTCGAGCGATTCGACCCGCCCAAACGGTACGCGCCACGCAACGTCTCCGGTATTCACATTGATTGCAAACAGCTCGCCCCATGGCGGGGACTGGCAAGGCCAGCCGGTTGTGGGGTTGGTGATCGCTCCAACATTTCGGCGCACGTAAGGCATCTGGCTGGCGTCGCCGGCACCGCTGATTTTTCCGGTGGGCCTTTCTTTGGCAGGTACCTGGGCAACCATTTTTTGTACGCCGCCGCGGTCGTGCGAGTTGATGAAATAGTAGCCCAGTTTGGGATCGTAGCTGCCACCACC
>JAGWQP010000432.1 GCA_028876805.1 Acidobacteriota bacterium
TGACATCATTCAAACGCACGATCTTGGGATCGAACTGGATGTGCATGGGGGCCGAAGTCACATCCATCGCGCCTTGCAGAGTGACAGCCACGCTGAAGGTGCTGCTCGCGACGGCGGCGACTTGCGCCGGGCGAAAAGCGACCGAGGCCGTGCCGGGGGCGGCAGCCGGTGGAGGTGCTGGAGGATTGAACGGCACTCCCGGTGGGGGCCCAGGCGCGGGAGCCGCGGCCGGCGGCGGAGACGACGGAGCGGGGGGCACCGCTGGCGGCGGAGACGGCGGAGCGGTGGGCGCGCCGGGGGAAGGCACACGAGGAGCGGCGGGCGGCGGCGAAGCCGGCACCGGAGCAGCCGCCGGCGCGGGCCGGGGCGCACCCGCTTCCTGAGCGCGTGGCGCGTAGTTCAGCTTGATGGTGGTGGTGTTGCCCACTGAGATTTCGCGAATGTTTTCCGGCGTGATCTCCGGCCGCCGCACGACGTGCGGGATGAGCGCGATCATCAGCTCGCTCTTGTTGTGGTCGACCTGCTCGCCGGTGAACAGGCGACGGATCAACGGAATACTGGAGAGGCCCGGGATCCCGGTGACGGTCTTATCGTCCTGTTGTTGGATCAGGCCGCCCAGGAGATTGACCTCACCTTCTTTCATGCGAATGTCGTGAACCACCTTCTTCTGGCTAATGATGGGCTGGTTGAGGCCGCCGAGGGAAACCGTCCCGCTGACGTTGGAAATGTCTAGCTCCACGTGCATGGAAACGTCGCCATTATCATGCACGCGCGGCGTGAGCGCGACATTGACGCCGACGTCAATATAGGTAAATTGCGTATTGACCAGAGGGTTGATGCCGACGCCGCCAATTCCAGGCTGGAAGCTGCCGGTGGCCGTAGGCTCGCGATCGCCGATGTTGAGGGTCGCCTTCACGTTGTCGATCGAGCGGAGTTGGGGCGACTGGAGAACCTTCGTGTTGACGTCGTTGAGAGCCGCCTGAAGCAGGGCGCTCGGAAGGATAATCGAGTAATCCGCACGGGAAATGTGCTTGAGGTTGGAGATCGGGATGGCCAGGGGTCCGGAGGGAGTCGTGGTCGCGCTCGGAGTCGGGGTGGGGTTCGTCTGCTGGTCGGTGGGCGTAACGGTCGGTGCGGTCGGGGGATTGGTAACGACCTGCAGTCCCGGCCGCGGTGTGAAGACGACGGGAACATTGAGGCCGGTCGAGGCCAGCGCCGTCGTAATCTGCCGGTTGAAGGTGGTGCTGGCCTGCAAAACCAGGATATCCACCACGACCTCGGCTTTCGGTTTATCCAGATCGCTGATGATCTTCGAGGCGAGGGCCACCCGATCCGCTTCTCCACGCACCACGATCGCCATCTGCGAACCGAAAGGCATGATGCGCTGGATCTCGGTCAGCGTGCGCACCGCATTAATGATTTCCTGAAGCTCCTGCACCGTGTTGACGTTGGACAGATAGAAGACTTTCAAAACTTGATCTTCGTAATCGCGGCGCTTGTTGACATTGTCGTTGGTGACAAAGATCGTGTTGGTCGACAGCGGTTTCCAGAAGAACTTGGTCAGGGTGGCGATCTCATCGAGCGCCTCATCGAGCGTCTCGTTGTTCAATTCGACCGACACATTCCTTGCGCCGCCGCCACTCGGGGGAGGGTTCATGTCCGGGTCCCAAAGGACGTTAATGCCCGCAATTTTGGAGACGGTTTCAAACAGCACGCGGGGGGACTGGTTGGCAATCTTGAGATTGATCGGCTCGTTGTTCAGGGGCCTGAGCTCGGGAAGAGGAAGCAGGCGGTTCAGCTTTTCCTGAGTCTGCTTTTTTTCCTCCTCGACCGGGGTGAGGGCGCGCACCTCGGGCGGGGCTTCCTTGCCGGTCTGTTGGATACGCTCGCGCTCGCGCTGGATCATCTCTTGGGTGCGCCGGACTTCCTGCTCAGCGGCGGACGAGCTGGGATTGAGCGCATAGGCCTTTTGAAAATCCAGCAGCGCTTCGCCGAGTTGGCCCTCGTCGCGGACTTTCAGGCCATGGTCCAGGTGCGCTTGGGCGGCCTGGAAACGCGCCTTCTGGGCGGCTATCTGGTAGACGACTTCGGCCGGATCCTCGGAAAGAGCCTTCTCGTAAGCTTCCAGGGCGCTATCCCACTCCCGCTTCACCTCATGGGTTTTCCCCTCGGCGTAGAACCGGTCGCCCTTCCGGGTTTTGGCTTCCACCGGCGCCAATTGCCCGATCAGAACTGCAGTCAATATGACGGCAGCTAAGCGATTGAAACAAAGCATGTTCTCTTGCTTTTCTGGTCTCCCGGCGACCCTGTGCTAAGATGAATGGCGCGCAAACGAACCACTGCCATCAAATTCTCTGACGAGGCGGTGCGGCCGCGCGTTGAGATCAAAAATTGGCCGGAAGAGACGCTAGCTCAAAAATCCTGAGTGACAACCGGAGGGCCGGCCACGACTATTTCCTGCTGGAACGCCTGGAGGCTGGCTTGGTACTGACCGGAACCGAGGTCAAGGCCGCCAAGGACGGCAAGATTCAGCTCAAAGAAGCCTACGCTGCGGTCCTCGACAACGAGGCGTGGCTGATCAACGCGCACATCAGCCAGTATTCCCACGGCAACCGCGAAAACCATCCGCCGATTCGCAACCGCAAGCTGCTGTTGCACCGCCGGGAAATCGACAAGCTCTTGGGACAGACCAGGGAAAAGGGACTGTCGCTAATCCCGACAAGGATTTACCTGAAGGGGGGCCGAATCAAGTGTGAATTGGCGGTGGCCAAAGGGAAAAAGTTGCACGACAAGCGCGAAGCCGAGCGGGCCCGGACGGCAGAAGCCGAAGCACGCTCGGAGATGAGGCGCCGAGCCTAGGGAGCTAGCCAGTACCGGGTGCCGAGATGGTCTGATTGGGACTGCTTCCCGGTTCGTTTTGGTCTTTACTTGAGGCATGGGCAGCGCCGTCCGGATTTCGGGTACCCTTTCGATTGACGTGGCCGCCGCAGTTCTGGTCGGAATCGTGTGGGCGGGACCGCTGCCGGCCGACTCCCAAGGACCGCTTTCGCCGATCCCCTCGCGCCGGACCGACGGCGCTCTCCAAGCCGGGGGATTTCGCCTCGATGTCAATCGAGTGCTCATACCTGTCATGGTGACCGACGATTTAGATCGGCCTGTCGAGGGATTACAGGCCAAGGATTTCCGTGTGTTCGAAGACGGGATTGAACAAAGGGTCGATCGCGTCTCCATCGATGATGCCCCCATTTCGATCGGGCTCGTGTTTGACGCCAGCTCTAGCATGAAATCCAAGATGCAGCCTGCCCGCCGGGCAATCAGTGAGCTGATACACACCGCTTTGCCGGAGGATGAATTTTCCCTGGTTCGGTTCAGCGATGCACCCGAACGGGTGTTCGGCTTCACTCGACGCACCAAAAGCATTGAGGACAGCCTGACGGGGACTCGGGCCGACGGCTGGACCGCCTTATGGGATGCAATGTATCTTTCCATGCACGAAATGAAGAGTGCAAGTCACGCCAGGAAAGCGCTCGTCGTGCTTTCCGATGGCGTCGACAACGCCAGCCGATACACCAAAGGCAGTGTCCGCGATTTCGCGTTGGAGTCGGACCTCCGAATCTTCTCGATCTGCATTCAGGAGCGTTCGCGCGGCCTGGCGGACATCGCGCAGGCAACGGGAGGGCGTGCCCTGCTTGTTCACCGACTCTCCGACCTGCCGGAAGCGGCGGCCGCCATCAGTGCCGAACTGCATAGCGAATACGTCGTTGATTATTCCTCAACCAATCCGCAAAAGGATGGGAAATACCGAAGAGTATTAATTCGACTCGTCCAGCCAGCCGGGAGTCCGCGATTCCATATCTCTTGGAGGCGCGGCTATTACGCTTCCGAGTAGCAGCGAAGCTTTCTCCGAATCTGCTCCGGGGCGAGCAAGGCCGATCCGCGGGCGACGGTGGCGCGGCACGCGGCGCGGATATTCCGCTCTGAACGGTTAGCCCGAACTCTCCTCAGATCCAATTCCGAACTATAGTCCATGATAACGGCGGTCCAGACCGGAGAAGCGAAAGGGGCGGTAGTTCACACCTCAGACTACGGGTCGGGCAGTATTAAAACCTATCCTTAAACCAGGTGTGTTTACCCTCTTTACGGCCTTTCAGCACGGCACTACAATACCGCTATACTGAAGTCCCTACGCTCAAGCCGCAGAATTCTTCGTTAGGAGGAGAAAACCTTGAAGACGAAATGTGTGGTTGCTGTGATCGGCATGCTCAGCTTGGGGTCCCTGGCGTTCGCACAATCGGCCCAGCCTTATGGATTCTTCGCCCCCGGCCAAATTCGTGGATTCGGCGTCGGGCTGTTGCCGGGTTTGTCCGAGACGGCCTTCCATTTCGGTGGAGGCCTGAAGTTGATTTCCAGGAGCGGGTTAGGAGCCGGCCTTGAGATGGGCACCGCCGGGAGCTCGCAAAGCTTTAGCGACACCAACTTTGGAGTGTTCAGTGCCAACGGTTATTACGTTTTCAAGACCGGCAGCAAGCTGGAACCGTTTGTCACGGGCGGATACACGCGGACGTTCGGTCGCGACGGCTTAGAGTACAACTGGGGTAACTTCGGCGGCGGCATCACCTACTGGACCAGCAGGCATACGGGCTTCCTGCTTGAGTTTCGCGATCACGTGACGAGCCCGGACGGCCTTTCGACCGGCCAACTCTGGAATTTGCGCATCGGCATGACGTTTCGGAGCAAGAGCTGAGAAACGGTTCATCTGTGGTTAGTACGCCGCCGAGCCCGGCGCGAGCGCCGGCTGGCGAATCTCCAGGCAGCCTTTGCCGGTGGGAAGGATCTTGCCGGGATTCAGGTGACCGTCGGGATCAAACAGTAGTTTCAAGCGACGAATCAAATCGAGCGTGTCGGGATTGAAGAGCTTGGGCATCAGCTCATTTTTCTCCATGCCGACACCATGCTCGCCGGTGATGGAGCCGCCGGACTCGATGCAATAGGCGAGAATCTCTTCTCCGGCGGCTCGCGCCTTCTCTAGATCCCCCGGCTTGCGCGCATCGAACAGGATGATGGGATGCAGGTTGCCGTCCCCGGCGTGGAAAATGTTGCTGATGGTGAGGCCGTACTTGCCGGAGACCTCGCCGATGAAGCGGAGGGTGGGTTCGATTTTGGTGCGCGGCACAACGCCGTCCTGGACATAATAGGTCGGGCTGACGCGGCCGACGGCGCCGAAGGCGTTCCTGCGGCCCTTCCACAGCAGCTCGCGCTCTTCGGCGGTGCGAGCCACTCGGAATTCACGCGCGCGACACAGCGACGAGGCCTGGCGGAGCTGTTCGGTCTGTTCTTCGACGGCTTCCCGCAAACCCTCGAGCTCAATCAACAGGACGGCGGCGGCGTCGCTGGGATAACCGGCGTGCGTGGCCTCTTCAACCATGCGGAGCATCACGCCATCGAGCATCTCGACGGCGACCGGAGTGATGGCGCGGGCGGTGATCTCGGCCACGGCGTGGCCGGCGTCGGCACTCGATTCGAAAATCGCCAGCACGGTCTTGACGCGCTCGGGCCGGCGCATGAGGCGAACCGTGATTTTCGTGACCAGCACCATCGTGCCTTCCGACCCGGTGAGGAGGCCGGTGAGGTCGTAGCCGGCGAGATCGAGCTCGGGGCCGCCGGTTTCCACCACGGAACCGTCGGCGAGGACCAGTTCGAGGCCAAGCACATGATTGGTGGTGACGCCGTAGGCCAGCGTGTGCGGGCCGCCGGCGTTCTCGGCCACGTTGCCTCCGATGGTGCAGGCGCGCTGGCTGGAAGGATCGGGCGCATAGAAATAGCCGGCGTCCTGAACGGCCAGGGTGAGGTCCAGGTTGACCACACCCGGCTCGACCACGGCCCGCTCATTGCCGAGATCGATCTCGAGGATGCGGTTCATGCGCGCAAACGCCACGGTGATGCCGCCTTCTCGTGGGATGGCACCGCCGGAAAGCCCGGTGCCGGAGCCGCGGCCTACCAACGGCACTTTGAACTCACGCCCGATTTTGACGATGGAAGAAACCTCTTCGGTCGAACGCGGGAAAACGACGAGATCGGGTCGATGCTTGTCGATGCTGCCGTCGTATTCGTAGATGGCGAGGTCTTCGGGGCGGTCGAGATAACCGCGCGCGCCGACGAGGGCAGCGATGCGTTGCTTGCAGCCGGCGGGCAGCATGCTTACAGCTTAAGTCCCTTGAGGTACTCGCGGAAAGGCCCTCCCAGATCGGGCCGGCGCAGGGCGTATTCCACCGTGGCCTTCAAAAAGCCGAGTTTGTCGCCCGCATCATAACGGGTGCCGTCGAAGCGGTAGGCGTAGATGGGGCGCGAGCGGAGCAGATGCTTAAGGGCGTCAGTAAGCTGGATCTCACCGCCCGAGCCGGGGTTGATCGTCTGCAACGAATCGAAGATATCCGGTGTGATGACATACCGACCGATGATCGCCAGGTTTGACGGCGCCTCGGAGACCTTGGGCTTCTCAACCAGGTCGCGGACGCGGAAAACGCGATCGCGGGTGTTCTGGTGGGTGACCGGCTCGGCGTCGATGCAGCCGTAGGAGGAGATGCTGTCGCGCGGGACCTCCATCACCGCCACCACCGGCGCGCTGAAGAAGTTGTAGACATCCAGGAGCTGGCGCAGGCAGGGGGTCTCGGCATCGATGACGTCATCGGCCAGCACGACGGCAAACGGCTCCTGGCCCACCAGTTCGAGCGCCCGTAAAACGGCGTGCCCCAGCCCGAGGGCCTCTTTCTGACGGATGTAGGAGACGTTGATCATGTCCGAGATGTTGCGGACGATGGCGAGCAGATCTCTCTTAGCGCGCGTTTCGAGCAGGTTCTCCAGCTCGAAGCTCACGTCGAAATGATCTTCGATGGCGGACTTGCCGCGCCCGGTCACGATGATGATGTTCTGGATGCCGGAATGAAGCGCCTCTTCGACACCGTACTGGATGATGGGCTTGTCGACCACAGGCAGCATTTCCTTCGGCAACGCTTTGGTGGCGGGGAGGAACCGGGTGCCAAGCCCCGCGGCAGGGAAAACAGCTTTTCGTACTTTGGCTGGCATCTTTCACAGTTTGGGGCCCGCTAGGAGCATTTGGCAACCTGTAGTTTGTGTTCTTTGCGGGCTCTGTGCTATTCATTAGGGTGATCTGGGAACTCTTCGATGGCATACGTGATCGCAGAACCTTGCATTGGCACCAAAGATACCGCTTGTGTCGACGCCTGTCCGGTGGACTGCATCCATCCGAAGAAGGATGAGGCAGCCTACGCGGACACCGAAATGCTGTACATCGACCCGATCGAATGCATCGATTGCGGGGCCTGCGTCCCGGTCTGCCCTGTTTCGGCGATCTTCGCACTGGACGATCTGCCCGAGAAGTGGGCGGAGTTCACAGCCAGAAACGCCGCGTATTACACCAAGAAATAGTCTTGGCAAGCAGGCCGCGCGGCCGCGGGAGAAAAGCCTTACCGCACGGATGGTCGATAGGTGGCAGAGGAGGTGTCCGTCTCCCACAAGCGCACGGATTCGAGACGGACGCCCGGGGCTCGCGGGATGGTTTTCAGGACCTCGTCGTAGATGTACTTGGCCATGTTCTCGGCTGACGGGTTGAGCGAATCGAAGGGCGGGAAATCGTTCAGCCATTGATGGTCCATGCGATTGATCACGGACTGTACAGCCTTCTTCAACTCGACGAAGTCGACCAGCAGGCCGGCCGGATCGAGCTGTTCGCCCGCCATCGTCACCTGGCAGCGGTAGTTGTGCCCGTGAACGTTTTCGCACTTGCCATGGTAGTTGCGCAGGGCGTGGCCGGCGGCGAACGTTTGTTCAATCGTGACTTCAAACATCGAAAAAACTCTCCACGTCTGCGATCCGGGTGGTGAATGAATAGTCCGGAAGACTATCGAAAAACACCTGCCCGTAGCGCTGCTTGGTGATGCGATTATCCAGCAGCACCAAGACCCCTCGGTCGGAGCGGCTGCGGATGAGCCGGCCAAACCCCTGCTTGAGCGAGATCGCGGCCTGGGGAATCTGGTACTCGTAGAAAGGATTTCCCCCGGCTCTGCGGATGCTCTCGATCCGGGCCTGAACCACGGGATCGTGCGGAACCGCAAAGGGCAGCTTATCTATGATAACGCAGCTCAACTGCTCGCCCGGCACGTCGATGCCCTGCCAGAAAGCCGCGGTGGCGAACAGCACGCAGTGCGGGGTGGAGCGGAATTGCTCGAGCAGTGCATGGCGGGGGCCGCTGCCCTGTAGTAAGGTCGGGTATCCGATTTCGAGAGACGCGGCTTCGTAGATCAGCCGCATCTGCTGATAGCTGGTGAAAAGCACGAAGGCGCGACCGCGGCTGTGCTCGAGGATGCGCGTCACTTCCGTCGCCGCCGAGCGGGCGAAGCCGGGGCTGCGCGGATCGGGGAGATGCGGCGGGACATAAAACAAGGCTTGCTTGTGGTAATCGAAATGGCCGGCGACGATCAGGGTGCGGGCGTGGTCCAGACCGAGACGCTTCTGGACATAGTCGAATCCTCCGGCCACGGCCAAGGTGGCCGAGGTGAGCACGGCAGTGTCGACGCGGTCAAAGAGGCGTTCCGTCAGTAGGCGAGAGACGTCGATGGGAGTGGCCTGCAGGAAACAGCCGCGGCCACGTTTTTCAACCCAGTAGACGTAGCGATCGTCGTCTTCTTCGATCAGGAAGCGCAGGCTCGTGGACAGTTCCCCGGTGCGGCGCAATAACGGCACGATCTCGTCGGGCGGATGCTCGACGAGCTTGAGGTGGGAACCGACGAGTTCGAGAATGCCGACGAGGTCGTTGTAGATCTCGTGATTCTCTTCGCGGAACGCTTCGCGCGCCAGGAAAGGCGCGCGGCCTTCGGCGGAGCCAAAAAGCGAAAAAAAGCGCAGGGTCCCCTCATCCAGACGTCCGAGGAGGCGGTCCAGTTCCGGCGTCCCAAATTTGTTGAGGCGGCTCGCGACGGCGAGGTCGCGCCGCAGCTCATCGAAGCGGTGGTTGCTGAGGGAACAGCCAAAGTACTGGCCGGCCACGTCCTCGATTTCGTGCGCTTCATCGAAGACGACGGCATGGTAGTCGGGCAGGATGCCGCCGTCGTAGTTTTCGTCCTTGAGAGCGAGGTCGGCGAAAAACAAATGGTGGTTGACGATGATAATGTCACTTTCGAGCGCGCGCTGGTGCATGAGGGTGATAAAACAGCGCGCGAAATTCGGGCATTTCTGGCCGCTGCAGAGCTCGGCGCGGGCGTCGACCTTCGCCCAAGCGGTGCTTGACTCGTTCAGCCTGTTGATCTCGGCGCGATCTCCGATCTCGGTGGTCTTCTCCCACTCGCGGATGGTCTGGAAGTCGGTCAATTCTTCGAGGCCGGAGAGGAAGGCCTGCTTATCGGCATCGTAAATCTTCTGGCGGCAGGCGTAATTGTTCCGGCCCTTCATGTAGCAGACCCGCAAGGGCCGCGGAAAGTGCTGCTGGAGGAAAGGGACATCCTTAAAGAAGAGTTGCTCCTGAAGGTTCTTGGTACCGGTGGAGACGACGATGCGCTTGCCCGAGAGCAGAGCCGGAACCAGATACGCGAGCGTCTTGCCGGTTCCCGTGCCGGCCTCCACGATCAAGTGGCGCTTCTCGGCCAAGGCCGATTCGACCGCCTCGGCCATTTCCACCTGTCCGGCGCGGTACTCATAGTTGGGATGCCACCGCGAGAGCGCGCCGTGACGCGAAAAGAACTGGCGTGCGGAGGCGGTTCGAGCCTGGGTGGGCATCGGATTGCTTGTTAGCGCGGGAGACGTCGTCCTTAATCTTACGTGGTTCGGGATCGCTCGCGCTACGAGTGTGCGATCGGGTGGAGATCCACGGTCGAGATGTCCTCGTCTAGATCTTCGCGGCACAACCTGGCAGGGGCGCGTCATAGCCCTGTCTGCGGGATCGTCCCTGATCCCGGTTTGTCCATAGGGAGTGTCGGTGTCCGGCGAGCTTCCCTGTGACAGGCGTTCGCGCATTTCCCCGATGAACCGCAAGACCGGCCCGGACCGAATCGCTATGTGAACCGGCAGGGCCGTCATCGCCCGGTACACTTTATCGCGCGCA
>JAGWQP010000433.1 GCA_028876805.1 Acidobacteriota bacterium
GAACTGCTGGAGATTTTCGATCCTATCGACCGGCTGACGCGCGTGGCCGAGATGCTGGATATCGAAATCGAAAAGCTCAACGTCGATCGCACCATTCAGGGCCGGGTAAAGCGTCAGATGGAAAAGGCGCAAAAAGAGTATTACCTCAACGAGAAGATCAAGGCCATCCAGAAGGAGCTCGGGCGCGGCGAAAAGAGCGAAATCGACGAGCTGAAGCGGCGCATCGAAACCTCGGGCATGACCAAGGATGCGCTCGACAAGGCCACACAGGAACTCAAGCGGCTGGAGAACATGCCGCCAATGTCGGCCGAATCCACGGTCAGCCGAAATTACCTTGACTGGTTGCTCGCGGTGCCGTGGAAGAAAAAATCCAAGGAGATCCGCGATCTCAAATTCGCCGAACAGGTGCTCGAATCCGATCACTACGGGCTGGAAAAAATCAAGGAGCGCATTCTCGAGTTTCTGGCTGTGCGCCGTCTGGTAAAGAATCCGAAAGGTTCGATTCTGTGCTTCGTCGGCCCTCCCGGTGTCGGGAAGACTTCGCTGGGCATGTCCATCGCCAAAGCCACGGGGCGCAAATTCGTGCGTCTTTCCCTCGGTGGAGTCCGCGATGAAGCCGAGGTCCGCGGCCACCGGCGCACCTACATCGGGGCGCTCCCCGGGCAGATTATCCAGATGATGAAAAAAGCCGGAACGCGCAACCCGGTCTTTATGCTCGACGAGGTCGACAAAATGTCCATGGACTTCCGTGGCGACCCGTCGGCGGCTCTGCTCGAAGTCCTCGATCCCGAACAGAATTTCATGTTCGTCGATCACTACCTGGACGTCGAGTACGATCTCAGCCAGGTATTCTTCATTGCCACGGCCAATGTCTTGCACACGATTCCTCCGGCGTTGCAGGACCGCATGGAAGTCATCCGCCTTTCCGGTTACACCGAGCTCGAAAAAATGGAAATCGCCAAGCGTTTCCTGGTGCGCAAGCAGATGGAAGCGACCGGCCTGTCCAAAGACCAGATCGAGTTCGCCGACTCGGGCCTAAATGGTCTAATCCAGTACTACACGCGCGAGGCCGGAGTCCGCAATCTGGAGCGGGAGATCGGCAATCTCTGCCGCAAGGTCGCCCGCCAGGTCGTCAACAACCAGGGTGGTAAGGATAAGAAATCGCTTCCCAAGGCCCTCATCGCCGTTGACAAGTTGTCCGAGCTGCTGGGCCCGTGGAAATTCCGCGATCTCGACGCCGAGAAAAAAAACGAGGTGGGAGCCGCAGTGGGCCTGGCGTGGACCGAGGTCGGCGGTCAGATCCTGACTGTCGAGTGTACGTTGATGGAAGGCAAAGGCAAGCTTACCATTACCGGCAAGCTGGGGGAAGTGATGCAGGAGTCGGCACAGGCCGCCATGAGCTACATCCGGTCACGCGCCCATACACTCGGGCTGCCGCGAGATTTCTACCGCAATCTCGATGTGCACCTGCATATTCCCGAAGGGGCCATTCCCAAGGACGGCCCCTCGGCCGGAATCACCATCGCCACCACCATCAGTAGCGCCCTTACCCGCATTCCGGTGCGCGGCGATGTGGCCATGACCGGCGAAATCACCTTGCGCGGCAAGGTGCTCGGCATCGGGGGATTGAAGGAGAAGTTGATGGCGGCGCATCGTCATGGCATCCTGCAGGCGATCGTGCCCCGGGAGAATGAGAAGGATTTGCCGGACATTCCGGATGCCATCAAACAAAGCATGGAGCTGCACTTTGTGGATTCGATGGATGAAGTGCTCAAAATTGCTTTGGCCGGCGAGATTGCCGCGCTGCCCATACCGGGACCGCCGGTGGGATTGCAGGCAGCCGAAGAGAACCGGATGCATTGATTACAATGTGAAGTGGGCGGGCTCTTGGTGGGCCGCCTGCTCCTCTGAGCTGTTTGAAAGCAGAATTTATCGTAAGTTCGGCCAGCCCGGCTACATTCCCGGCCGACAGGCTGCCGGAGATTGCATTTTTAGGGAGAAGCAACGTCGGGAAGTCCAGCCTTTTGAACGCTCTGACGCGTCATAAAGGCTTGGCCTTCACCAGCAACACACCGGGTCGCACACAAACGATCAATTTTTACCGGATCGACGACGCACTTTATTTGGTCGACCTCCCGGGGTACGGCTACGCCCGGGTTCCGCCACCTTTGGCGTGGCGATGGAAGGCGCTGATTGAGCATTACTTGCAAAAAAGGGAGAACTTGAAACTGTCCTGCCTGATACTGGATGTCCGCCGCGGATGGATGGACCCGGACCGCGAACTGAAGCGGTGGCTCGAGTATCACGCGAGACCGTACTTGGTCGTCGCGACCAAGACGGACAAGCTGAACCGATCGGAGTCCGAGCGCGGCTTGCGCGCCATCCGCGAGGAGGGCGTCGAGCCGCTGCCATTCTCGGCCCTGACGGGCCGGGGAGTGAGGGAAATTTGGCTAGCAATATCGAAAACAGTTCACCGTTAGAGAACGCCCCGCCTCAGGAACAGCCGGCTGATAAGGAGCCGGTTCCCGCCCCCGCGGAAGCGGAAACTGAAGAAAAACCCGAGAAGGCTGAACGCTCGGAGCGGGCCGCCAAAGCGGCCACGCCGCCCGCGGCAAAAAGCGCCGACGGAAAAGGCGCCGCCCCACCAGTGGTGGAGCCGCCCGTCGAGCCGCCTCAGGCGCAACCTCCCGGGCCCGGCCAGCGGCGTCACAAGGCGCAGCAGGCACAGGGGGTCAAGAACGGAACGCCGACGCTTGATCTGGTTGCGCTCAAGGACATGAGCATCCAGAAGCTCAATGACGTGGCCAAGGACATGGGGATCGCCGGGGCGGCCGGCCTGCGCAAGCAGGAGTTGATCTTCAAGATCCTCCAGACTCAAGCCGAGAAAAGCGGCCTCATCTTTTCCGAAGGCGTCCTCGAATGCCTCCCCGACGGTTTCGGCTTCCTCCGCGCGCCGGAATACAACTACCTGCCGGGCCCCGACGATGTTTACGTCTCGCCTTCGCAGATCCGGCGCTTCGACTTGCGTACCGGCGACACCATTTCCGGTCAGATCCGCCCGCCGAAGGAGGGCGAGCGCTATTTCGCGCTTATCAAGGTGGACGCCATCAATTTCGAGCCGCCTGAGGAAGCGCGCAACAAGATTTTCTTCGACAATCTCACACCGCTTTATCCCAACCAGCGGCTGAAGCTCGAAACCATCCGCGAGAACTATTCCGGCCGGGTGATGGATCTGCTGACACCCATCGGCAAAGGGCAGCGCGGGCTGATCGTTTCCCCGCCGCGCACCGGCAAGACCATGCTGTTGCAGTCGATCGCCAATTCCATCACCTCTAACCAACCCGAAGTGACCTTGATCGTGCTGCTGATCGACGAGCGCCCCGAAGAAGTCACCGATATGCAGCGCAGTGTGCACGGCGAAGTGATCAGCTCTACCTTCGATGAGCCCGCCACGCGTCACGTGCAGGTGGCTGAGATGGTGATTGAGAAAGCCAAGCGTCTGGTGGAGCACAAGCGCGACGTGGTGATCCTGCTCGATTCGATCACCAGGCTTGCGCGCGCGTACAACACCATTGTTCCGCCTTCCGGCAAAGTCCTCTCCGGTGGCGTGGATTCGAACGCCCTGCAGCGGCCGAAGCGATTCTTTGGCGCCGCGCGCAACATCGAAGAAGGCGGGTCGCTGACCATCATTGCCACGGCGTTGATCGACACCGGCAGCCGCATGGACGATGTGATTTTCGAAGAATTCAAAGGCACCGGCAACATGGAAATCCACCTGGAGCGCAAGTTGGTGGACAAGCGCGTGTTCCCGGCCATCGACATCAACAAGAGCGGCACGCGCAAAGAAGAGCTGCTGCTGCCCAAAGACGAACTCAATCGCGTGTGGATTCTGCGGAAGGTGTTGAATCCGCTCTCCCCGGTCGAGACCATGGAACTGCTGCTCGACAAGCTCGGCAAAACCCGCAGCAACGGCGAATTCCTGGCCTCGATGAGCGGGTAGCGGAAAGGCCGCCAGGACCACTTGGCTGACCTGTGGGTCCGCTCTATCCGATCAGAAACTGACCCGGGCGACGATCTGGCCCGTTCGCGGCTGCGAACCGTTGCCGGGGATCTGTCCCGGCAGCGTGATGTTGAACGTGTTGACGACCCCAAAGCCGGAGGTTAGAATACCGTTGGGCTTAGTGACTGTCGCGGCGGGATTGGGGCCAGCCGGCTGCGTGGTCTGACCGACGCCCGCGGGACTCGACAGGAACAGTCGATTAAACACGTTGAAGAACTCCGCGCGAACATCGAGTCTGATATGGGAGTCTTTCGTCAGGCCGAACGTCCGGCCCAGGCTCAGCGATTCGGCGGGCTGGCGTTGCCAACGATAGTCGTTGTAGTAGGGAGCCGAGGTGCTGAAGGTGCCCGCGGGGGCATCGGTCCACGCATCTTTGTTCAGCACCACCTGCTGGGTCGGGTCAAAACAGTGGCAGTTGGGATCGAAGAGAAACAAGGGTTTGCCCGTTCGGTTCCAGAAAGTCGTGCCGCCGCCCCAGATCGCGGGGTTGTTGGAGGGTCCGCGGGCCAGCTGGGCGAGCAACTGATTGTTCGACGCCGGCACGCGAAGCACCTCCCCGCTCTGGTACCGCAGCACGCCAGCGATGTTCCAGTCGCGCGCGGCCCACGAAAGAGCCTTCGTCGCCCCGCCCTGCTCGGCCAAACGCGGCGTCGTGTAGTGGAACGAGGTCACCAGCACAAAGGGCCGGCTGAACCCGGAGATCTGCTTGTTCAGATTCCGGTTGTAGACGTCGTTGATCAGGTTGGGCGCTGGAGTTAGGTAGGTGGTGTCGGCGCCTACGCCGAGATTGAGCTCTTTCTGCCAGGTGAAGGCGGAATCCAGGCTCAGGCCCTTCGAAAGGCGCTTGGTCACTTTGGCCTGCAGCGAATCGTACCAAGTATCCCCCAACGGCGGCCCGAGGAAGCCCGGCGCGCCGAGGAACTGCGGAATCGGCCGCAGCACCTGATTCAAGGGCTGCGTGGCGGGGAATCCGGGATAGACGTTGTTGGGATCCTTGAGCCAGGGGAAACGGGCGATCACCGCCGGAGAGTTGATACGCGTGAGGAGCAGATTTCGGTCCGTCGGGTTGGCGATGTCCAGGCCCCATTGGGACTTCAGAGTCTGGGGATCGAGCGAGTTGTACTGCTCGAGTGAAAGCACCGGCGCCGTCCACCAGACGCCCCGGTTTCCCACGTAGGCGGCCTCGACCACCAGGTTCTCGGAGACCTCGCGTTGCAAACCGATGCTCCATTGTAAGATTCGCGGCGGGCGGCCGGAGTTGCGGTCAATCGAGATGAAGGGGCTGATGGGGGGCCGCACGCCGGGAGCCACTTCCACCGGGTACCTGGGGGTAAAATCCGGCCAGACCAGGACGGGATTTCCAAAACGATTGCCCGGGCCGAGCGGGTTCCCGTCGCTCAGAAGGCTTGCGGGTTCTCCAAATCCCGGCGCGGAAAGCGTCAGAAAGTCGTTCGAGCTCCGGCCCAGGTTGGCCTGGTTGGGAGCGGTCCCGTACGCCAGGCCCGCACCCACCCGGAGCACGGTCTTGGAGTTGATCTGATAGGCGGCCCCCAGCCGAGGCCCCAGCGCCCAGGGATAGTTGTGGTTGAACGTGCAATGGCAGGTCGCTTCGTAGATCACCATGCCGGGCCGATTACCTGCCACCGGGTTCGGCGTGCTGTACCCGACGCTCGACATGCGGCCGTGTTCCTCGCGCAGCAGCGTGACGTAGTCATAGCGGAGACCGTAATCGAGAGTGAACCTGCGTGTCACCTTCCAGGTGTCCTGAATGTAGCCGGCGAAGGCGTGGTTGCCGAGCCGCATAACGGCCTGGCCGCCGTCGTTGAGCGTGCCGTTCAGGCCGAGAAAGAAGCTGGCGTAAGCGAATCCGGTGTTCGCGTTCACGGCCCTTCCGTCCTGCCACGTATCCGCGGTTTGGTTTCCCGAGAAGGTGAAAACGCCGTGAGCCCGGGAATACGTGTGTGTGGGAAATCCTTCAAACAGCCCCTCGCCACCGAACTTGATGGTGTGATTGCCCCTCACCCAGCTCAGGCTGGCGTTGGAGGTAGGCTTGACGTCCTTGAAATATTCGTAGGGAGCAAAAATGCTCGTGGTATACGTGAAGCCACCGCGCTGGTTATCGCCGCCAAAAACGATTTGGGGGAACAATTGCGAAGCCGAGAAGTTCGCACCCCACCCGAGAGTACTCTGGTCGAGGGCCGCCGAGAGTTGTGACTGATTCAGATACATAAGCCCGACGCCTAGATGCAGCAGTATGGTCGGCGTGATGGTCTGATCAAAGTTGATTCGGGTAGTCCGGGTAACGCTGTCGTTGGGAGTGGCGGCGGTGATCGGCGCCGGAAGGCCGTCCGCATTCGGCGTATAGCTGCGATTTTCCGAGTAATACCACGCCAGCTTCATCGTCGCGGTGAGAGTGTGGTCGAGCTTGAGGGAAGGGATCGTGGTATGCCGGTAGTTGCCATAGGCCGGGATGGGATAGTTGTTTACGAGCAACGAGTTCAAAGGCTGAGGAATATAACCCTGGATTTTTCTGGCCACCGGATCCATTCGGTCGAAAGGAATGACGTTGTTTGGGAACGGATCGCGGACCGAGGAGCCATCGGTCGCGGTTCGGGTCGTGGTCGGGTCGAAGATCTCATTCTGGATCAACGGCCGGCCGAGAGAATCAATCGCCGGCTGTCCGCCGATGGTCAGCGGGTTGATGAGAGCCGCTCCGAAATTGCCCTGCCGGTAGGCCATCGTCGGAACCGTCGTCAGGCCGCTCGTGATCGTCTGGCTTTCCCGGAACTGCTCGAAATTGAAGAAGAAGAAAGTTCGGTCGTGGCCATTGTATAGTTTCCCTAGCTTGACGGGGCCTCCGAAGGTGACGCCATAGTTGTTGCGGCGCTGGGCGTCGCGTTGGTGCTGTCCGGCCTTGAGGCTGTTACTCACGCCCGCGTCGGTGAACGGCTTGCCGGCGTTGAGGAACTCGTTCACGTAATAGTCGTAGGCGCTTCCGTGGAACTCGTTGGTGCCCGACTTCATGGTGTAATTGAAGTATCCGCCCCCTGCCTGTCCGAACTCTGCCGCATAATTGCTGACCTGGACCGTCACTTCCTGGATGGCATCCAGGCTCGCCTGGTTGACCTGGTTGAATTCGCGGTGCTGGCCGTTGGTGGCGTCCTGGCCCTCGATGCGAATCGACTGCGTGTTGGCCGGCAGACCGTTGACTCTCAGCGTGTTGTCATTGGCGAAAGCCGAGCCGGGAATCAGGTTGATCGCTTGCAACGGATTCCGCACATTTCCCACGCCGGAACCATAGCCCAGGTTAATGACCGGGAGATTATCGACGCGGTCGGTCGTCATGTTGTGGCTCAGTTCGCCGCTCTCGGTCTTGAGCAGAGGCGCGGCTTCGGTGATGGTAACCGATTCGGTCGCTGATCCGACCTCGAGCACCACGTCAATGCGCAGCGTGCCCGCCACCGAGACGGTGATATTCTGCCGGACAAACTTCTTGAATCCCGGGACTGTGACGGTCATCGCGTAGTCACCCGCGGGCAATTGCGAGAGCGTGTAATTGCCGGTATTGGTGCTGGCGACCTGGAAGACGGCGCCGGTAGCATCGTTCCTGGCTTCCACGGTAGCGGAGGCCACCACGGCCCCGGCGGGATCCGAAATCGTTCCCGTGATGGTCCCGCGATCGCTCTGTGCCAACACGGCACCGCAACATAGAGACAAACCAACCACAACGGTCAAAACGCGCATGAAACACCCCTAC
>JAGWQP010000434.1 GCA_028876805.1 Acidobacteriota bacterium
GGTGCCGAACAGCACCGTCGTCCCGTCCGTTATCGTCTTGATGAGAGCTTCGCGCCGCGTGTGGTATTCGGGGCTCTGGGCGATGGCGGAAACGGCCCACAACCCCAGGCCGAGCGAGAGCAACCGCATGATCCGTAGTATAGCGAGCGGCTCTATCGGGCCGTCGCAAGCCACTCTTCCACTTGCTGTTGAAGCAATTCAAGCGGCAGAACACCATCGCGCAACACCACCTCGTGAAATTCGCGTATATCGAACCGTGGTCCCAGTTTCTCGATGGCCTCGGTGCGCAATTGCCGGATCTTGAGCTGGCCCATCTTGTACGATAACGCCTGACCAGGCCATGCGATATAGCGGTCGATTTCGGCCAGCGACTCGCTGGGCGCGTGCGTTTTGAAGTAGTCGATGGCCTGTTCGCGAGTCCAGCCCAGGGCATGCAGTCCGGTATCGACCACCAGCCTCACGGCGCGGAAGCGCTCGCTGGCAAGTTGCCCGAAATGATCCGCCGGATCGCGATAGACTCCCAGTTGGGCGCCCAGCGACTCTGCGTAAAGCCCCCAGCCCTCCACGTAAGCGCTGTTGGAGTAGAACCGGCGGAAGTCGGGCAGGCCGGCGAGCGAGCGCGCCAGCGTCAATTGAAAAATGTGACCGGGCACGGCCTCGTGAAGCACCAGCGCCTGCTTGTCATATTTCACCTGCTTTTCCGGCTGGTACGTATTCAGATTCATCCAGCCGGGCGTACTGTAATCCGGCGACGGCGCCTGGGCATTGGTGGCGGTGGCCGCTTCGCGCTCCGCCGGGATGGCGCGAACCCCGTAGAGCAGCTGAGGAATGCCGCGGAATTGGTTGGGAAGCTCCGGCTCCACGATCTTGGCTACGTTGCGCGCATACGCCAGCATTTCGTCTTGGCTATAGAAGTGCTGATCAGGTGACGCCTCCAGGTAGTGTTCATAATCGGAAATGCTTCCGGACCGGCCCGCCTGGCGCACGAGCGCCTGCATTTCTCCCTCGATACGCTCGACCTCAGACAGGCCCAGCTGGTGGATCTCGTCCGGGGTTGTGTCCGTGGTGGTGTAGAAACGGGTGAGGATGGCGTACACCTCGCGGCCATTGGGAATGCTCCCGAGGCCCGCCGTGGGGCGGACGCTGGGTGCGTAGGTGCCCTTCAGATACTCGCGGTACTTGCGCCAAGCGGGGAGAAACTGCTTCTCATAAACGTTCACGCCTTCGGCCCGCAGCCGCGCCTGTTCGGCTGCTGGAAAGTTGGCGGGGAAAGCGCGAAAGGCGGCGAGCAGGCGCGTGCTGTTGGCGTCTTGCGCGATCTGCCCATCGAGCTGTTGGCTCACCAGATCGACCACGATTTGCGGCTGAACCACGCCTCGGGCGATCGCTTCGTCCAACATGGCCAGGTTCTGGTCGATGTAGCCGGGCATGGCCGCGAGGCGGGCCACGAGATTCTGATAATCGTGAACCGTCCGCGCGGGCATGCGGTCGATCGTGCTGTAGATCGCGTTATGCAGCCCGTTCTGCTGCATCACCGCAAAGAGTTCGCTCTCCAGGTCGAACGCCTCGAGTCTGCGCCGCAGGTCGTAGTCCATCAGGCGAGCGCTCAGGCGATCTTGACGAGCGAGGCTTGCCGGAGGAAACGCAGCCAATTTTTCCAGCCTCTGCTGGAGGTGCTGGCGGCGCTGTTCCCGGCCGGCTTTGGACCAATCCGTCCAGCGGTCGTCGTACTCGTGGCGGCCGACGGCGGTGGCGAACTCGGGACTGTCGCGCAGATGTTCTTCAAACGCCTGCCGGAGGAAGTCTGCGAAGCTCTGTGCGGGGGCGACGACCGGCAACGATAGCAGAA
>JAGWQP010000435.1 GCA_028876805.1 Acidobacteriota bacterium
CACGACGCCATTTTCCGTCGGCAAATCGAAAAATTTCGGGGGGTTTTGGGGATTCGGCGACCAGGCGGCGGCTTCGGCCGACAGTACGTTGGCGAGTCCGGCGCCACTGGCCCCGCGCCGGCCTCTCGCGGATCCCTCCGCGGTCGCTGCCGGCTGCCGGCTCGGCGCAGGCCGCGCTGCGGCCGGGTTGTTCATCAGCGAGCACGAGCTCATCGCGTAAATCGCTGAATACACTTCGGGATGCTTCATGCCGATACGCAGCGTTCCGTAGCCGCCCATGGAGTGCCCGGCCAGGCCGCGGCTATCGCGGCCGGCGATGGTGCGATAGTGACTGTCGATGTAATCCACCAAATCGTGAGTGATATAGGCTTCCCAATCGCCCGTGGTCGGTGAGTTCGAGTACATGCTGCCGCTGTAAATGGTGTATGCGTCCGGGTGCACGAGGATGAATTCGCGAACGGTTCCGGCATCCATCTGTTTGTCCGCCGTAGCTGGTACGGTCATGAGGTTCCAGTATCTCTCGGCGGGGACGCTGTAGCCATGCAGGAAGTAAACAACCGGGTAGCGGCGATTGGTGTCGGTCGCGTAGCTGGGCGGGAGGTAAACGAAGACGTCGCGATCCGGCGAATCACCCTCCAGATTTGCCTCGAGCGATTTTCCGTGTAACCTTCACCTGCTCGACGGTGCCTTCTTTTTGGCGACGTCCGCTTGCGCGTGGGCACTCGTCTGAAGCCACGGCAAGCCGGCCCCGAGGACAAGCAGCGGTAGCACCGTAGAAGAAACGAAACCACTCGGCTGGGATCTCATAGGCACCTCTGACGCAGTCTACACCTTCTGCTGTTTCGCCGGTGCACGGGTGATTCTTTTCCTCGTTGAGGCATATAATAGACTACTCACAGTTGATCTCCCTGCCGCAGGAGGCTTCTATGTTCGAACAAGACCAGACCTCGACCCGCCGTAGCTTGCTCCACCACACCTTGTTGGCTGCCGGCACCACTGCCCTCGCTGCGCCGACGGCGCGCGCTCAGACCGGCGGGAGCGTCGAGCCCGCTTGGAAGCGCATGTTCGGGCCGGGATTTCGCAACGAACGAATCAAGACGAGCGGTGCCGAGATCAACGCCGTGATCGGCGGTTCCGGCCCTCCGGTGCTGATGTTTCACGGCGCCCCGCAATCGCTCATTACGTGGCGTCTGATCGCGTCGGATCTCGCCAAAGAATTCACGCTGGTAATGTGCGATCTGCGCGGCTATGGCGATTCGAGCAAACCGGAAGACGGCGAGAATCACTCCAATTACTCCAAGCGCCCCATGGCCCTCGACGGTGTCGAAGTGATGCAGCACCTCGGCTACCAGAAATTCTTTATGGTCGGGCATGACCGGGGCGGGCGCGTCGGCCGGCGAATGGCCCTCGATCATCCCGATCGCGTGCAAAAGCTCGTAGTGATGGACATCGTGCCCGCGCACTATCTGTATTCGCACGTGACGCTCGATTTCGTCCGCGCTTACTTTCACTGGTTCAATTACCTGCGGGCGGCGCCCGGGCCCGAGGACGAGCTCAAGGCGGCCAACGAGGCGCAGTTGGCGCGAACCACCAACGATGTCCAGCGCGAATACCTCCGTACGTCCGCCACTCCCGCCAACATTCACGCGATGTGCGAAGACTATCGCGCTTCGGCTTCCATCGACCTTAAGATCGACGAGGCCGATATGAACGCAGGCAAGAAAATTCAGTGCCCGCTGCTGACGGTGTGGGCGGCCACCGGCGCGATGGGCAGGCTCTACGACGTGCTGAACATCTGGAAGCAGGAAGGCATCAATGTTGCCGGCAAAGGCCTGCCTGGGAACCATTCGTTGCAGGAAAGCGCCCCCAAAGAGACGCTGGCAGAGCTTCAGAACTTCTTGCGGGGTTAAGGCCGTATTCGTTTTGAATCGGGTCCCTGTTGTTTCCGCAAGCCAGTGCGTCGCTCGCGGGAGAGCGTCACATTTCGTTGGTGTTGATCCGGACGCGCTTCGAGCGAATCTCGACAACGACCGTTGTATGGAAACCGCCCCGGCGGTGAGGCCAGAGCTCGTCGCCAGACGACCAGACCGCTCCACGAGGTCCGGTTCGAGTTGAGGCCAGCCGTTGCACCGGGGGAGGAGACCGAAGCCGGTGCGCGGCTGCGTCCAATGAAGCTGCCAGTTGGTTGTGAGGCAGTGGGTGGCCGATCGATCCCGATCGCAGAAAGCGATTTGCCCGACCTTCTTATCGCGTTCGAAGCCGACAAACTTCAGCGCCACTACAAACCCATACGATGGGGCGCGGGCATTTAGGAGCAAGCAGCGGCGGCGAGGCCGCACCGCGGGCCTCCTGTCCCTGTCGTGACGCGGGCAGCGATCGGCCCGGATGCGTGCGCGGGCCAGCGGCTCTGTTGGGCATCGCCAGCAATCAAACCAACTTCCGGGCGGCTGTCGCGGACCGTCGCTTTCCGACCGCCGGAGGATGGGCCGAGCGTTTGTGGCAGGTTGGGCCGACGCAATCACCATGTAAGGCGGCCGCGGTCGAGTGCTCGTCGTCGACGTCTGCCTTGCCGTTACGGCCGAGTACCGATGTCAAGGAGGGCGCCGAAATGATCGCCCGCGGGAACGTTCTCAACCGCATAAACCTTACCCGAAGATACCGAAGCCTCCGTCCCGCTGACGGGGTACTCTGTAGCACCACCTCTAAAACAACGCGAGCCGCCAGTCTGACCGCCGGCTCGTGACCTTAAAAAGAAACGGCCGCAACTGCCGGTTGCAGCGAAATCGCCAACTGGAATGGCACTTGCGATGGCCCTCGCCTATCGCTCCAGGTAATGCACGGCGGGCGTTGCCCGAAGACGTTCTGCGGCGGACTCGGGCGTCAGATCGCGTTGCGGCATGGCCAGCAACTCATAACCAACCATGAACTTGCGGACGGTGGCCGATCGGAGCAACGGCGGATAGAAGTGGGCGTGCAGGTGCCAGGCTTGGCCTGGATCGTCATCGGCCGGTTGTTGGTGAAAACCCATCGTGTACGGGAATGGAGTTTCGAAGAGATTGTCGTAGCGCGTCGTGATCTGTTTCAAAGCGTCGGCGAGTTGCGTGCGCGCCTCGTCGTCCTGTTGATCGATGGTGGCGATGTGACGCTTGCTGATGAGGAGGGTTTCAAACGGCCACACCGCCCAGAACGGCACCACGACGGCGAATCCGCCGTTTTCATAGACGCATCGCGCGCCGGGTCGTTCCAGGGCAACATAATCACATAGCAGGCAGCTCTTGCGCTCCCGCCGGTACTGCTGTTGCGCCACCTGCTCCTTATGAGTCTCATTCGGAAGCGTTTCGCTGGCCCAGATCTGGCAATGCGGATGCGGGTTGCTGGCGCCCATCATGGCGCCGCGGTTCTCAAAAATCTGAACGTGACGAATGTACGAAAGCGTCCGAAGCTGCTGATATTCTGAGCACCAGGCATCCACCACCAGCCGGATCTGTTCCAGGCTCATGCGCGCCAGGGTCAAATCGTGACGGGGTGAAAAGCACAAAACGCGGCACACGCCCCGCTCCGTCTGTGCGATCCGGAGGCCCCGGTCGTCCAAGGCGAGCGACGGCGTGTCTGCTAACAAAGCCGCGTAGTCATTCGAAAACGCAAATGTTCCAGAATACACGGGATTTCGCTGGCCTCCGGCACGACAATTGCCCGGGCACAGATAGCATTCTGGATCATAGGGTTGTTCGGGTAAAATGGGCGCTCGCTCGACTTGGCCCTGCCAGGGCCGTGCCGTTCGGTGTGGGGAAACCAGGACCCATTCCCCCCTCAGAGGATTGAAACGCCGGTGCGGATGCTCTTCCCAATCGGACATAGGTGAGGTATCGTGATCGTTCACGTCGATTGTAAGTCCTCGCTGGCGCTCGCGGAGGATGGACGGATACTGAGGTTCCCAAATGACGCTGCACACTGTCGATTACTTCATCCTGTCCCTCTACTTCCTTTTTGTTCTGGGCATCGGCTGGTACCTGAAGGGGACGGTATCCACCAGCTCCGATTTTCTGACGTCCCGGCACTCGGTTCCGCTCTGGATCACCAGCCTGGCTTTCGTTGCGGCCAACCTCGGTGCGCAGGAACTCATCGGGATGTGCGCGTCCGGCGCGAAGTACGGGATTATGACCGCGCATTTTTACTGGGTGGGAGCCATTCCGGCCATGGTTTTCATGGGTGTGTTCATGATGCCGTTCTATTTTGGAAGCCGCGCCCGATCGGTTCCCGAATATTTGAAGCTGCGGTTCGATGAGAAGACTCGCGGTCTGAACGCCATTTCATTCGCTGTCATGACGGTCTTCTCCTCCGGAATCTCGATGTACGCTCTCGGTCTCCTATTGGAGCTGGTGCTGGGATGGAGCTTTACTGCCTCGGTGCTGCTGTCGGCGGCGATCGTCCTTGCCTACACTCTGCTGGGCGGGCTCACAGGCGCCATTTACAATGAAGTCCTCCAGTTCTTTCTGATCGTTCTCGGGTTCGCGCCGCTTTCGATTCTCGCGGTCGCCAAAGCGGGCGGATGGGATGGACTGCGAAACCGTCTGCCGCCGGTAATGACCAGCGCGTGGAATTATGTCGGTCACGCCACGGCCAATCCCATGGGTATCGAGGCTTTCGGCCTGGTGGCTGGGCTCGGCTTCGTGCTTTCGTTCGGCTACTGGTGCACCAATTTTCTGGTGGTGCAGCGCGCCATGGCGGCTCGCAACATGGCCGAAGGCCGGCTCACCCCCCTAATCGGCGCATTTCCGAAAATGTTGCTGCCCTTTATTGTGATCATGCCCGGGATCGCGGCCGTGGCCCTTTCGCACATGGGGTTGAGTTACGCCTTGCCGCGCAAAGGGGCCGGGTTCGACTACGACCAGGTCCTGACCACGCTAATGGCTCAGTTCTATCCTTCCGGCCTGCTGGGTGTCGGCCTGACCGGGCTGATGGCCTCATTCATGTCGGGAATGGCCGGCAATGTGACTGCCTTTAATACCGTGTTCACCTACGATATTTACCAGAGCTACATTCGCAAGCACGCGTCGGACGCCCACTATCTGACGGTGGGACGCGTGACGACCGTAGCTGGCGTGCTGCTCTCCATCGGCTGCGCTTACCTGACCACCCTGTATAACAACATCATGGACCTGTTGCAATTGGTGTTCGGATTTGTCAACGCGCCCCTGTTCGCCACGTTTCTATTGGGGATGTTCTGGAAGCGCGCTTCGGCGAATGGAGCCTTCTTTGGATTGTTAGGAGGAACCGCGGCCGCGGCCGCCACCCATGGATTGACTGTGGCGGAGGGAAAGGGAGGGTGGATCACGCCCCTGGTAACATTCCCCTCGACCATGGCTCAGAACTTCTGGGTGGCCATCAGTGCTTTCGCCATCTGCTTCGCCGTCACAACTGCGGTGAGCGCGGTGACGCGGCCGAAGCCTGTCTCGGAACTGACGGGTCTGGTCTGGGGGGTCACGCCAATCCCGCGCGACAAAGACGTGCCGTGGTATGGGAAGCCTGCGCTGCTTGGAACGACCGCTCTGGCCGCGTGTCTGGTATTGAATTGGATCTTTCGGTAGTTGAGAGGAGTGATGGATCTCAGAATCCCGTCCGGACTTTTCTTTACGCTGCTCGGGCTGACCCTCACCATGATGGGCTTGTTCTCGCCCGGGGTCCGCGCGCCGTTGACCGACGTCAACGTCAACCTCTACGCGGGGATCACGATGCTGGTGTTCGGAGCAGTCCTGCTGTTGCTGGGGCGGCGCGCCGCGACCTAAGATCGCTATCATGGATGGTTCACGATGAACCGGCGCGCATTTCTGGCTGGCCTTTCGGTACCCGCCTTGGTTCCGCCACGGGCCAGGGGCGCTTCCAGAATCCCGCTTTCGGGCGAACGCCGCGTCAGTTTCAACGATTCCTGGCGCTTCCTTAAGGCCGAGGCCAAAGCGGCTGAACAACCCGACTTCAACGATGCTGGATGGAACGAGATCCGCCTGCCGCATGATTGGGCCATTGCCCGTCCTTTTGATTCCAACCTGAACCCCCACACCGGGGCCCTGCCGATCTTCGGAACCGGCTGGTATCGCAAACGATTTGCGCTGCCGGAAAACGCGCGGAACCGGTACTTCACGATCGAGTTCGACGGCGCGATGTCGAACGCGCGAGTCTGGCTGAACGGCCAGAGGCTCGGCGAGCGGCCGTACGGATACAGCAGCTTCGCGCTGGAACTGACGCCCCACCTGCGCTACGGCGCGGAGAAGGTGCTGGCCGTGCGGCTAAGCCCGGAGGACCGCTCGTCCCGGTGGTACCCCGGCGCGGGTATCTATCGAAACGTCTGGCTGACCATCACTGGCCCCGTGCACGTCGGCCATTGGGGAACCTACGTCACCACGCCGGAAGTCACCGACGAGAAGGCCACCGTGGCGGTGAAAACCGAGCTGCGTAATCGATCCGATCGGGAGGTGAAAGTTGCGCTGCGAAGTTCAATCCGCGATGCCACCGCTAAAGTCGTTACCGCAGCACGAAGCGAGTTGACGATCGGCCCCGGCGGGAGCACCATCGCGGCCGCTTCCTTGACAATCGCCCGGCCGCACCGCTGGGATGTCGACGACCCGCATCTCTACACCCTCACCAGCGAGGTCATCGAAGGCAATCGGGCCGTCGACCGCTACCTGACCCCGTTCGGCGTTCGCACCATCGCCTTCAACCGCGACGCGGGCTTTTTATTGAACGGCCGCCAGCTCAAGCTGCAGGGCGTCTGCAATCACCATGACCTCGGCGCGCTCGGAGCGGCTGTCAGTCGCCGCGCCACCGAACGCCAGTTAGAGATTCTGAAAGAGGCCGGGGTCAATGCGATCCGCACCAGTCACAACCCGCCTTCGCCTGAGTTGCTCGAGCATAACGACCGGCTGGGCTTCGTGGTGATGGACGAAGCCTTCGATATGTGGCGCATTCCGAAAGTCCCCAACGGGTACAGCAAGTACTTCGATGAATGGTCGGAGCGCGACGTTCGCGACATGGTGCGCCGCGACCGGAACCACCCCAGCATCATTGTGTGGAGCATCGGCAACGAAGTCCCCGAGCAGGTCCGCGCCGACGGCTGGAAAGACGCCAAGCGTCTGGTCGATTTCTTTTGCCAAGAAGACCCCACGCGGCCGTGCACCTCGGCGTTCAACAACCCGGAGAAGGCGATCAAGAACAAGCTGGCCGACCAGGTCGATATTCCCGGCATCAACAACCGGCCGTGGTTTTATGAGCAGGTCCAGAAAGACCACCCGGCCTGGATCATCGTCGGTTCCGAAACCGCGTCGTGCGTGAGTTCCCGCGGCGTCTGCCATCTGCCGCCCGAAAAATATGAAAAGGATCCCTCACTCCAACTGACCAGCTACGACATCATAGCGCTGTCCCGACGTCCAATTCACGTATCAGGACCGCCTCCCCAACGTGCTCGGCGAATTCGTCTGGACCGGATTCGACTATCTCGGCGAGCCGACTCCGTACTTCGCCGGCCGCACCGCGGCCGACTGGCCCGCGCGCAGCTCCTACTTCGGAATGGTGGATCTCGCCGGTTTTCCGAAGGATCGATATTACCTCTACCAGAGCGTCTGGTCGAAGAAACCGATGGTGCATGTCCTGCCGCATTGGAACTGGGAGGGCAGGGAAGCCCGGACCATTCCCGTTATGTGCTACTCCAACGCGGATGAAGTGGAATTATCGCTCAACGGCCGGTCGCTCGGCCGCAAGCAGCGGTTCGCCGAGCTCGTCGAACTCCCCGTGGGGCCGAACGTGAGCCGGGACCGGAAGTTTGTCTCCAAATACCGTCTGCTGTGGCAGGTGCCCTATGAGCGGGGCACGCTGCGGGCCGTTGGGTTTCGAAATGGGGAGCTGGTCGCGGCCGACGAGGTGCGCACCGCCGGCACGCCCGCGAAAATCGCTATGCTTCCGGACCGCAGGTCTATCCATGCCGAGGGTGACGATCTCTCGTTCGTCACCGTGCGTATCGAAGACGGCCAGGGAACTTTGTGTCCTGGCGCGGACAACCTGATTCGGTTTGAAGTAGCCGGCGCAGGCTTCGTTCAGGCAGTGGACAACGGGAATGCCGTCACAATCGAACCTTTTCAGGCCCGGCAGCGCAGAGCGTTCAACGGCCTGGCGCTCTTGATCGTGCGCTCGAAAGCCGGGCCGGGCGGGAAAGTTCAAGTGACGGCGGCAGCCGATGGCCTCGAACCGGGGAAAACGGAGATCACCGCTGGCCGCTAACCTGATGAATCACGCCGCGGAACTCCGCCGCGCCTTCGAGAGCCGATGGCGCAGCACGCCGCGCGTGTTCCGCGCGCCCGGCCGCGTCAACCTGATCGGCGAGCACACCGATTACAATGACGGATTCGTGATGCCGGCTGCGATCGAGTTCTCGACCTGGGTGGCTGCCGCCTCGCGCCCCGATCGCATCCTCGGCGTCTATTCCGAGAATTTTTCCGAAGGCCGCGAGTTCCCCCTAGACGATTCCGCACCCGAGCGCCAGAATCACTGGAGCGACTATGTGCGCGGTGTGGCCATCGTGCTCGAGCGGGCCGGCCATCGGCTGCGTGGCGCCAATCTGCTGATTCGCGGCACGGTCCCCATCGGTGGCGGTTTGAGTTCGTCGGCAGCCGTCGAAATTGCCACAGCCTTCGCGCTGGTGGGGATTTCGCAGATCACGTTGGGCCGCACCGAGATCGCCAGGCTCGGCCAGCGGGCGGAGAACGAATTTGTCAGCACGCGGTGCGGCATCATGGATCAGTTCATTGCTTGCCACGGCGTGGCAGGCCACGCGCTCCTGCTCGATTGCCGCTCGCTCGAGTTTCAGCTAGCGCCACTGCCGGCCGGGGTCCGGCTGGTAATCGGCAACACCATGGTGCGTCGCGAGCTGGCCGGCGGAGAGTATAACCGTCGCCGCGCCGATTGTCAGGAGGGAGTGCGTCACCTGGCCCGCTCGCTGCCGCACGTTCAGGCCTTGCGCGACGTCACGCTGGCTCAACTGGAGCAATACGGCCGCGATCTGCCGGAACGCGTGTTTCGCCGCTGCCGCCATGTGATCGCGGAAAACGGCCGGGTCGAGCAGGCGGCCGCCGCCTTGAAAGACGGCGATATGGAACGATTTGGCAAGTTGATGGCCGAATCCCATGCCAGCCTCCGCGATGACTACGAGGTGAGTTGCCCGGAGCTCGACAGCATGGTGACGATCGCCTCCGTGCAGCCTGGCGTGTACGGCTCGCGCATGACGGGCGGAGGCTTCGGCGGCTGCACCATCAACCTCGTCCGGGAAGAACACGTTGAGGGCTTCTGCGCGACCGTCTCGCGCCTCTACCACGAAACAACCGGACGCCGGCCGCTGATGTACGTCACCGATGCGGCCGGCGGCGCCGGTGAAGTGATGCCGTCGGGGTCAGCGTGAATCTGTGGCGTCTAGAACCGCCGCACCCCGGACCGGCCCGTCGCCCCCGTCCTGCACGAACGCGACCAGGCGGAATTTTGCCTTGCCGGCTTCCTCGACCGCGATCTGTTTGACGAACGGCGCGCGCCCATTGCATTTGCCCAGGGCCTCGACCCGGCGCACGATCGCCACGTGATGCAGGTGCCGGCCTCGATTCTCGCCGCGCAATACCTGTGACGCGCCCGCCCGTTCGACCACCGCCAGGTATACGTCCGATCCGTGACCGGGTAGTGGGTCCACTTCGACGCGAACGCGGGTGCCGGACAGATACTCTAGCGCAATCGTCGCTTTGTTTGCCTTGGCCGCCGCGGCAATCGCGGAA
>JAGWQP010000436.1 GCA_028876805.1 Acidobacteriota bacterium
GGCCACGTCATTTCCGATCACCACCACACGGGCGGCCCGCGCGCTCTCGTCGGGCGTGAAGAAGCGGCCATCCCTCAGGTCTCGCGGTGAGAGCTCGAGCGAGTTGGCCGAAAGGCCGCTGATCGACAGGTTATCCGATTCGTACCCGGGAACGCGCGCGGTGATGGGAATGCCGTCGACCACGGGGGGAACGTAGAGCATGATAGCCACATCCTCGACAGCGGCGCAGGAGCGGCGGATGAACTCGGCAAACTCCTGACGGACGGGTCGCCGCTTCCGCTCTTTGGCGACCATCCCACCCGTGCCTGGGCCCCCCGAGAAGCGGGAAACAAAGACATTGTCCGGACCGAGTTCCTGAAAGAAGACCACCATTCCCTGCCGCAAGCCGGTGAGCAGCGCCGAGACGGTAACCACGGTGGTGATACCGATCACGATTCCCAGGATGGTAAGCAGCGAGCGGAAGCGGTGCGTCCAGACCTGCCGCATCGCCATGTTCATGTTCTCGGTAGGATGGATGTTCATGATCTATTCCGCCCGCAAAGCCACCACGGGATCGAGTTTGGCAGCCCGTGCCGCCGGATACCAGCCGGATACAATCCCCACTACGCTCGATACGCCGATCGAGAGCAGGACGTAGCCGGCCGAAATGTGCAGTGGCAGGCTGATCACCCGCCCGATCAGCATCGTCAATAACGCCCCCAACGCCACGCCCAGCCCTCCGCCTACAACCGCCAGTGTGACGGCCTCGATCAGAATTTGGAGCATGATGTCCTGGCGTCGCGCGCCCAGCGACTTGCGCAACCCGATTTCGGCCGTGCGCTCGGTGACGCTCACCAGCATGATGTTCATGATGACGATGCCGCCAACCACCAACGAAATACAGGTGATGGGCACGACGACGGCCGCCACCATGCCGAGCACCCGGTCGATGAAGCCGCGGACGGCGTCGGGCGTGAGGGTGTCAAATTTGTCGGTGTCGCCGGGACGCTGATGGAACCGCGTCCGCAAAGCCACGCGCGTCTCATCGAGCGCCTGCTGCATGCTTAGGCCGCCGTCCGGTCGCGGCCGCGCGAAGAATTGAAAACCGAGGCCCGCGCCGTACAGCCGGTCGAAGGCGCCGGTCGGGATGTAAACCATCTTGTCCTGGTCATTGCCGAAGGCCGACCCCAGCTTCTCCAGCACACCGACCACGGTAAAATCGATTCCCTCGATGAAGATGGGCTTGCCGAGCGCAGAAGAGGACGAGGCAAACAGCGTGTCCCGGACGGTTTGCCCGATGACCACGACCGGTAACCGAGCTCGCTCCTCCTGCTCGGTGAAGAAGCGCCCGTCCGACACTCCCACGTCCCGGATGGTCACGATGTCGGCGGAAACACCGGTGACGTTGGCAGCCTCGCAGATCTGGTTCTCCCGCTTGATGTCGGATGTGTGGTTGCGGAAGGGGCTGTAGAGCACGTCCTGGCCGGCCACGGATTTCACGAAACGAAGATCGTCGGCTGAAATCGGTTTGTTGTGCTTGAGCCGGTCGAAGAACTCGCGGCGGCTCATTGCGGCGCCAGCCACGCGCGCGACGATGAAGGATTCGGCCCCAAAAGCCTTGGAGGTGCTTTGTTCGGCGTAAACGCCCACGCCGTCAATCGCCGCACCCACCAGAATGACACTGGCCACGCCGATGATGATACCCAATAACGTCAGGAAACTACGGAGTTTATGGGCACGGATAGAGTCCAGCGCGAGCCGTAGCGCGTTTTCGAATTGCGGGCGGGTCGGGACAGGATCGGAGCTGGAAAGCGCCATTTTATTTTCCAGGATACCGTAAGATGAAGATTCGCCTTCCTGATGCCGATTCTTCGCCTTGCTTATACGACGCAGTTCCTCCTGGCTCTGTTAGCACTGTTTTTCGTGTGGAGCGAGGTTGGAGGGCAAACCCACCTCGACCTGATGCCGTGGTACTTGAAGCTGATCCTCGGCGGCGGTGCCGCGTTGGCCACGGTGAAGGCCACAAGCGCCGCCGTTTCCCACCAGCGCGCCTGGAACCCGCAGACTCTGAGATGGGTCGGAATCCTGCTGGCCTTGCTGGTGGGGTGCGGGCTTGCCAGCTACTATGTTCATCTCTATGGCGAAGAGGAGGAAGACGGCGACGAAAGCCAGACATCGGGCCTGATCTGGCAACCCGGTTGGGACGATAGGTCTATTCCGGGCTACCGAACGGATCGGTGGTACGGGTGCCACATGGTACCCTCTTGTAGTGATGCGTACACTTGCTTTGCTGTCGATTGCGATCTACGCAGTTCCGGCTTTCGGGTGGGGGCCAAAGGGCCATCGCCTGGTAGTGCGCCTCGCGCAAAGCATGATGACGCCGTCCGCGAAGGCGCGGATGAGCGCGACTCTGCGGCCGCGGGAAGCGATTGCCGCGCTGGCCAGCTGGCCTGACGAGATCCGGCTGAGGCGCAAGGATACCGAGCCCTGGCATTTTGTCAACATCGAGATCACCAGATCCGGCCTGGATATGACGCGGGATTGCTCCCACAACAACTGTGTGGTCGCCAAAATCACGGATTTTCGCAAGCTCTGGCGGGACGGGAACGCTAGCCGGCGAGCCCGCCGCGAGGCGCTGCTGTTTCTGGTGCACTTTGTGGGCGACTTGCACGAGCCGTTGCACTGCGCCGATAACCACGATCGGGGCGGCAACAACCTGCACGTCGCGTTTTTCGGAGAAGTCATGACCCTCCACAAGGTGTGGGACGCCGACCTGCTGAACCGACTGGGGGCCGAAGACGCGCTATTCCGCACCCTCTCCCGCGCCATCACGCCGGACAAGCGTACCGAATGGTCCGCCGGCACGATCGAAGATTGGGCCGGTGAGTCTTTCCGGGCTGCGAAGGACGTGGTTTATGGCGACCTGCCTGACACACCGCACGGCGGGATTCCCCAATTGGGCGAAGCCTACGAGCGCGCAGCCGACCCTGTAGTGGAGCAGCAGATCGAAAAAGCGGGTGTCCGGCTGGCGGCGATTCTGAATGAGACGCCGTGACGTATCCGCCGTTCCGTCTGCTTCTTCTGCTTGCCCTCATCGCCATCAACGGGTTTTTCGCGGCCGCCGAAGTTTCGCTCGTTTCCGTGCGCCATTCCCGCCTGCGGGAAATGTCGGCAGAGGGCCGAGCCGGAGCTCAGGTGGCGCTCAACCTGCTCTCGAATCCCGGACGTCTTCTCTCGGTCACCCAAGTCGGTGTAACCCTCGCCAGCCTCGGTTTAGGCTGGGCGGGACAAGACACCCTGTACGCGATCCTTTCGACCGCCCTGGGGCCGTTCGCGCCGGCCGTCGGCAGCGCATTTCTGCGCGGATCGAGCTTCGTGCTGGCGTTTCTGGTCATTAGTTACTTCCACGTAGTTATCGGCGAAGTGGTGCCGAAGAATCTGGCTATCGCCAAGGCTGATCGCCTGGCGGCGCTGGTGGCCCCGGTGCTGCTGATCTTCTATCGCCTCTCGCTACCGTTCGTCGTGGCCATCGAACGCGTCGCCAATGTCCTTACGCGCGCGCTTCAGCTCAAGGGCGCTCCGCACGGAGGAGGACACTCAGCCGAGGAGCTGAAGCTGATCGTGACCTCCAGCCGCGGTTTGGGCGTGCTTCCCGAGGCCCAGGAAGATATGATTCACCGCGTGCTCGACCTCGCGGAGGTTTCTGTGCGCGAGATCATGGTGCCCCGCAACGACATGGTCTCGATCTCGTCGGGAGCAACTCTCGATGAGGTGCTGCACACGATGATCGAACGCCGGCATTCGCGTCTGCCGGTGTACGAGGGAGTGCCCGAGAAAATCATCGGCGTGCTGCACTACAAAGATCTGCTCCCGGTGTGGGAAGAGCGCCGCCGCGCGATCCGCGCCGGCCGGCCAAGTCTCGCGTTCCGCATCGCGCGCTTGATGCGCCACCACCTGGTCGTGCCGGAAACCAAGCCGCTCTCCCAGATGCTCGAGGAGTTTCGCCAGAGTCGCTCGCACATGGCCATGGTGGTGGACGAATTCGGGACCATCGTCGGTATGTTGACTGTCAAGGACGTCTTGGAACAGGTGGTGGGGCGGATCGAAGGCGAACACGAACTGAGACCCGAACCGCTTTCCCAGGAGGCGGACGCAGTGGACCTGGACGGCGCGACACGCATCCGCGACCTGGAGTCCGAGTTTGGCCTCGCGATCCCGGCCGAGGCCGGGTTTGAAACTCTGGCCGGCTTCCTGTTGTTTCGGCTGGGCGAGATCCCGCACGAGGGCGAATCGGTGGAATACCAGGGGCGCCGGTTTACGGTGCTGGCAATGGACCGCAACCGTATCGCCCGCGTCAGAATCGAAAAACTGCCGCCGCGGCCAGTGGCTGGGTAGCCATGCGAGTTTTGATCCTCTCGGCATCGGTCGGCGCCGGCCACGTGCGCGCTGCTGAGGCCGTGGAGGCCGCGTTGCGGCAGACGCGCGCGTCCGTGACCATCGCCCACTACGATGTGCTGACGTTGATGCCGCCCGCCTTTCGCAAGGTGTATCGCGAAGGCTATTTCAAGATGGCGGTGCGTGTGCCCAAGGTGCTCGGCTGGCTGTACGAGGCCTCCGACAAGCCGTTCCACCAGGATGTCGTACGGCTGAAAGTCGAGCAGGCTGGTGCTGGGCGGCTGCTGAAAAAGATTCGCGAATTCGATGCTGACGTCGCGATCTGCACGCATTTCCTGCCGACCGCTTTGCTTGATCGCGAGCGGCGGAAACGCCGCAGCCGGGCGCGTATCCTGACGGTGGTGACCGACTTCGAGGTCCATGGAATGTGGTTGAGCGCGCCCTCGGACCACTATTTTGTCGCGAGCGGCGAGGCGCGGGCGCACTTGGAGGCGCTGGGCATTCCGGCTTCAGCGATTACGGTAAGCGGCATTCCTACCCATCCGGTGTTTCGAGAACCCAAAGACCGCCTGGCGATGCGCCGCAAGCACGGCTGGCATCTGGGCCTGCCCGCGATTCTGGTTTCGGCCGGAGGTTTCGGCGTCGGCAATGCCGTACGCATGTTGGAGTCGCTGATGCGGGCCGAAGTGCCGGCCCAGATCATCGCCGTGTGCGGGAAGAACGCAATGCTCAAGGCTTCGATCGAAAAGATCGTCGCCCGCCGCAGCGCGGACACGCTGCCAGTCGTCAAAGTCATGGGCTACGCGGCCGAGATGGATGAATTCATGGCTGCGGCCGATCTCATGCTCGGCAAGCCGGGCGGCTTGACGACCTCGGAATCGCTGATCAAGGGATTGGGATGGGTGGTGGTGAACCCGATTCCGGGGCAGGAAGAGAAGAATGCCATGTTTGTGTTGGAGCACGGAGCTGGCGTCTGGTGCGATAACCTCCACACGCTGGCGTATAAAGTCCGCATGGTTTTGGAAGAACCCGGGCGCTTGGAGACGATGCGAAAGAACGCGCTGCGCCTGGGCCGGCCGGATGCCGCCGCGATCGTCGCGCAGTATGTGGTGGCGAAGTGCCGATAACCGGGATTATTTCCGCTCGTACAGGTAGACGGAATTCTCGCGCTGGCTGGCGCGGTCAGCGGTGGCCACGGCGAACTGCGGTGCGGCGCCGTTGGCACGCTTGTTCCAGAGCGAGGCGCCGGCGTATTCACCATCGTTACGTAAAACATAGAAGTTCAGGTCGATCGGTTCCAGCCGCTTCGCATCATTGCCGAAATTGCGCGCCGCGCGCTTGAGGGCATCCAAGGCCGCATCCTTGGGAGACATGCCGTGGCGCATGTTTTCGACAATCGTGTGGGCGCCGGCGATGCGGATGTTTTCTTCGCCGCGGCCGGTCGAACCGGCGGCCCCCACTTCCTGGTCGACGTAAAGGCCCGCGCCGATCAGAGGAGAGTCGCCCACGCGTCCTGGAATTTTCCAGGCCAGTCCGCTGGTGGTAGTGACGCCCGACATTTCGCCCTTGTCATTGAGCACCAGGCAGTTGATGGTCCCGTGCGGCGGATTGGTGGCGTGCTCCCAGGCCAGTGCCAGCATCGCTTCAGTGGCCTGCGGAAACTCCTGCTTAAGCCGCTCCAACACCGCGGTCTTGCGCGCCCCAGGAGGTGAGTCCAGTCCCGGACCCCAGTTATTATGGCCCGAAGAGTCCTTCAGCGAGCGGCGCCAGACCAGCCACGACAGGCGCGACTGTTCGGTGAGCAGATCCTCTTCTAGGAAACCCTGGTCTTTCGCGAATCGCAGCGCGCCTTCACCCACTAGCATCATGTGATCGGTATCCTCCATCACGCGCTGGGCTACCTTAGAGGGCGTCTTGATGCCGCGGATGGCGGCTACGGCGCCGCCGCGCCGTGTCGGGCCGTGCATGACGCTGGCGTCCAGTTCGACCACGCCTTCTTCATTGGGCAAGCCTCCATAGCCGACGCTGTTGTCGTTAGGATCCAGTTCGACGATGTTGACACCTGCAATCACGGCATCCAGAGTATCGCCGCCTGCGCGGACCACCTCGAGGGCCTTGGCGCAGGCGGCCACGCCATTGGCGCTCGAAATGGCGATCGAGGGCGGACGCCGTTGTGCCCGAGCTCCCTGGACGATGGGAAGAGCCGCCGCGCCCAGAAGGGCGGCTCGTCGGCTGAACGTTATCTCTGACATGATTTCTCCTGGCGTCTCCTTGTCAAGGGGGTACGTGCGCCATTATGTCATAGCCGCCCAACCGGGTTAGAATTGGCTCAGCCAATGTTTGGGATCGACCGCCGTGCCGCGTACTACACCTGGACCGCCGTCCTGGTGGTGCTGCTGGTCTGGCTGATCTATCTAGTTCGCGCCACGCTGTTTATTTTCATTTTGGCCTTGCTGTTCGCGTACCTGCTCGCGCCTCTGGTCAATCTGTTGGACCGCTTTCTGCCCGGCCGCCGCACCCGCACGCCGGCTTTGGCACTGGCTTACATCCTTCTGGTCGGTGTTGTGATTTTGGCCGGCAGCCAAATCGGAACGCGCGCGGTGGAGGAAGCCAACAATCTGGCCAAGAAATTTCCGCAAATGTTGCAGCGCTGGGAGACCGCAGACGGGTCAACCGGCGGCGGCACGCTCCAGGAACAGATTCTCGGCAAGCTCCGCGTGGGAATCACCGAGCGATCCAACGAACTCATCGCCGCGCTGCCGCAGGTCGGCCTCCGGGCGATTACCGTTGCGAGCAACGTAATCTATGTGGTGATCATTCCCATTCTGGGATTCTTCTTCCTGAAGGACGGGAGGCTAATCCGACAGCACGTCCTCGACCTGGTGTCGGACGAGCCGCGGCGTGTGCTGCTCGACGATGTCCTGGCGGACGTGAATCTTCTGCTCGCCAGCTATATGCGCGCGCTAGTGCTACTTGCGTTGAGTACGTTCACCGCCTACGGCATTTTCTTCTCGATTCTTGGGGTGCCGTACGCGGTGCTGCTGGCGGCGCTCGCCGGCATGCTCGAGTTTATCCCCATGATCGGGACGCTCGCCGCCAGCCTCACCATCGTGATTGTGGCCGCGCTCGAGGGAGCGCACGTCATTGCTGTTCTGATCTTTCTGCTCGCCTATAGGTTGTTCCAGGACTACGTCCTGTCGCCGCAACTGATGCGCCAAGGCGTCGAACTCCATCCCCTATTGGTGCTGTTCGGCGTATTCGCGGGCTCCGAAGTAGCCGGCATCGCCGGGACGTTTCTCTCCGTGCCGGTGCTAGCGCTGGTGCGCATCATCTACCTGCGGATTCGAAAGACGCGGCTAGGGGCGCAGTTTTCCGCCGTCACCCGCCTATGAAACCCGGGGTTTGGCTGGGGATACTGGCTTGGCCTGCGTGCGCGCACGTGATGAGCATGAGCTCCGGAGCCCTCGCGGTAAGCGGGGCCCGCGCGCATTATGAGCTGCGTATGCCGCTGTACGAGCTGACGCATATTAAGGACCCCAGCCGGTCGCTTTTGGAGAACATCCACTTTTCAGCAGGCGGCCTCGAGGCCCGCCTGCTGGCCTCCGACTGCCACGCTGATCCCTCCGCGGGCATGTATCTGTGCACAGCCGATTACGAGTTCCTCACGCCGCCCGATCGCATCGACGTGGCTTGCACGTATCACTCCATCACCGTGCCGAACCATTTTCATCTGTTGCGCGCCGAGATGGGCGGCAACAACGATCAGGCGGTGCTCGATTTGTCGTTCCCGCGCGCTACACTCCGGTTTCGCCCACCCACGCCGCTGGAGCTTGCAGTCACCCAAGTCGGTGGCGGCTTCGTATGCGCCTGGGGAGGGGCCGTGCAGATTCTCTTCCTCGCGGCCCTGGTTCTGGCGGGGCGGAGCAGCAAAGAGCTGCTAGCGCTGCTTGCGATGTTTCTGGCCGGGCAGGTCGCGTCCGCGTTGATCGTCCCGTACACCCGCTGGCAGCCAGCGCCGCGTTTTGTCGAAGCCGCGGCGGCGCTTGCGGTTGCGTACCTGGCCGTCGAGATTCTGCTACTGCCAGAGGCCGGCTGGCGCTGGCTGATCGCGTTGGTGCTGGGCGGGTTTCACGGGTTGTATTTCGACCTGTTTCTCGAAACCACCCATTTCCGGCCCGGGCTGGTGCTTACCGGCGCCGCAGTGGCGGAGGCGATCGCGACCGCGGTGCTGTGGTTCGCATTCTCGCGGATCAGCCGGGTCGCGCGCGTGCTTCGCCCCCTCCAGGTCTCCGCTTGTGGGCTGCTCGCATTCGGCATGATCTGGTTCGTGCTGCGTCTGCGCAGCTAATCCCGATGAAAGGCGTGTTCCAGAAATGCCTTAGCCGGAGGCTACGGCTGGACCCTCACCGTCACGGATCCGTCACACCAATCATCTGTCCGCTTTGCCCGATTGGTGTCCGGCGTCTTTTTCGTTTTCGAGACAGTAGTGCTCCAGTAAGTCGGTGTCCGGAAGAAGCTCCTCGAGAAAGTTGATCGTGATCGGTCTGGTGAAGATTTTTGGATCGCTAATCGTCACGGTGACCTCCAAATGGCCGAAGTCGCGGCGGTGGAAGCGCTCTTCGACGCGCATGTCCTCGCTGTGCCCGTGGCCGCGTGCGTCCAGCCAGCCGAGATCATTGAATCCCAGAGTGTTGACCACCAGAGTGTCGCCCTCCCATTTGCCAACCGAATACCCCATCCAGGACGGCGACGGATCGGTAAGCTGATTCCGTCCGTCGACGAAGATCTGCCGGAAGGTGGTCTCGACTTCGTACAGCATCACGATCTCGCCGGGTGTCTGAATGATTTTAAACGGCTCCGGCAACAGATCCGCGTGTGGCACGCCATCGGGCAAGCAGTTCAGGGTGGGGTTGAAAGCTCCCGCCTGGCTGTGCCGACGAAGGGTTTCGGCGCCCGCCGGTGTGAGCGGCTCCTCGCCGGGCCTGTAATCGGCCAGGATGTTTCGAAAATACTTAGAATTTGGGGATTCGCCCAATCCGTAAAGGCCCGGCCCCCGCGGCTCTGCCTCGACCTGCCAGATTCCCGAAAGATCGGGCTTGCCGTTCACTCGGGGAACCGGCCCGGTCATGTTCACCTGGCCCGCGGGCGTTCGAGGAGCCCCGGGAGTCGGTTGGTTCAACCACTGGGCTGGCGCGCATAGGCAAATTCCCACCATCGCTATTCCAGTCCAGATCGCAGAGCGCATACTGCTGATTAGACCACGTGGGGCCGGCTGGCTATTCGGTCATGTCGCGTCGCTGTCTCACTTGCCCGGCAGGAACCGCTGCACCCGCTCACCGGCGAAAACCTCGCCCGTGTAGATGATGCCTTTGGAGTCAACCGCAATCATATGCAGCCCGAAGAACTGGCCGCCGTTTTCGCCCATGCTTCCCATTCGGCCCACGACCTTGCCGTCCTCGCGGTTGAGGAACCAGATGTGGTTATTCGTCAGATCGGAAATATACAGGAGCCGCTGCTGCTTGTCGGGCGAGAACATCACGCCGCCGGTGGAACCGCCCACGCCCGTCGTGGGAGCGAGGATGAATTCCTTGACGAACTTGCCCTGCTTGGTGGTGACCTGGATGCGGTTGGCATTGCGATCGGCGGCATAGACCAGCCCGTCGTTTGAGACGTTCAGCGTTAGATGGCCCCGGAACTCCTTGGGCATCGGCCCTCCGGGCGTATACGCGCGATCGGCGTCGTTGCTGCTCATTTCTGAAAGCGCGTGGCCGTAGGCGCCCCAGCCGCGCTTGAACTGAAGCGAGTCCAAATCAAACACCATCACGCGCCCGCCCAGGTAATTGTCGGCTGCGTAGAGTTCGCGGGCGGGCTCATCGAGGCGGATCTCTTCGATTCCTCCTACAATCATCGGTGTCGTCGGAGGATACTTGACCCGGAAAGCCTTGATCGCTGCCTCTCTAGCGGCCTGGGCGGCGGCATCGGGTTGAGCGCGGCCACCACGGGATGGGAGAAATCCGGCGACCGGTCCGGCGCTGCCGTGGCCGGGAACGTGGGATGAAGTCGGGGGCGCACCATCGCCGCCGCCACCGCCCGGCTGCCTCTCGGGCGTGCGAGGTACCTCGCCCACCACTTTACCGGTCTTCGGATCGTACTTGCGTACTGTGTCCTGGCCGATGTACACAAATCCCTTGCTGTCCACTGCCATACCGTGCCCTTGGGGCGCATCGAAGGAACCGATCACAGTGCCGTTCTTGTCGATGTGGATCATTGAGGGAGGGCGGACACAACAATCAGCAAGCGGAGGAGTCAGCTCGGCCTCGAGCTCGATATCGGTCAGATCGTTCGGCCGATTCAACACCCAAACGTTGTCGTCCTTATCCACGGCCAATCCCGTGACGCCTCCCATCTTCCACTTGTTCGGGAGGGGCTTAGGCCAGTCTGGATCGAACTTAAACTTTGGCGCAGATTGCTCCTGCGCTGCGAGCAACACACACCAGACCAACAAGCCGAGGCCGGCGAAACCGGCGAGTACCGAGCGCCATACGTTCCTATTGCTGTTCATCAACCCCCTCCTCGTATTGTCCGACCGTGGGTTTCCGATGCCGCCTGCGTGGAGTCAGAAACGTTTTGTGGCCGGGACTGTCCCCAAAATTATATGCCAGCTCGCACCACGATTGATTCATTCATGTGTGGAGGCGCGGATGCAGGAGCGCCGATAATCACGAAAACGGTGGCGCCGGGCCAGGACAGGCCGAAGCCCCGCTGCCGGGAGTCCGCTCTGGCGATCGGCCTCCCAGCAGTGGGTGAGTGCTGGGTGCTACGTATCGGGACGACTGGTAGGGTTGGCTGGACTGCGGGCGACGGCGCGTAGCCCAACCGGGACGAGACAAGGCCGAAAGCGATATGACCTATCCGGAAAGGGCTGGATCCACCTCGCAATGGCGCGCCAGCTGACGTGCACGATGGCTCGGCGAGCCTGATAGAATCGACTCACCATGCGTTTAACCACAGTCTCGAGGAGGTGGCACCATGACCGCATTGGCGATCCCGGCCCTCGTAACTCTGCTGAGCTCACCGTTGGCTGCTCAGTGGTTGAATTACGCCACGCCCGGCATCCCCCGCACTGCCGACGGCAAGCCGGACCTGACTGCGCCGGCGCCGCGCACCGCCGATGGCAAACCGGATCTTTCCGGCCTTTGGCAAAGGATATCACCGAAGTACTATGAGAACATCACGGCGGACATGAAACCCGGCGAGGTCCAAGCCTGGGCGGAAGCTCTGGTACGGCAACGTAAGGAAAACCTGCATAAGGAACATATGAGCCTCCAGTGCCTACCCTGGGGTCCGAGCTACAGCACCAGCATCCGCATGACTAAGATCATTCAGACCCCGGGCCTGATGCTAATGCTGGACGACAATCTAATCTACCGCCAGATTTTCATGGACGGCCGCGCATTGGAGACCGACCCCAATCCCAGCTGGATGGGGTATTCGGTCGGTCACTGGGACGGAGGCACGCTGGTGGTCGACAGCAACGGATTCAATGACCGGACGTGGCTAGATCGCGATGGCCATCCGCACACGGAGGGGCTCCGCATGACCGAACGTTTCCGGCGTCGGGACTTCGGCCATATGGATATTGAAGTCACGCTGAGGGACGCCGCGGTGTACGCGCGGCCGTGGACGGTGGCACTTCACGCGGATTTGATTCCGGATACCGAAATGATGGAGGCCGTCTGCAACGAGTCGACTGCGGGCCGCGAGCACTGGGTTGGCAAGGCTTCCGACGAAAAGAAGAACGAGGCAAAGGTCGCCCCCGAAACCTTGGCGAAATACGCCGGGACATACGAGGAGCTCGACCTGTGGGGACAGGGACCACATCCCAGATTGATCGAAATCACGGTTTCCGACGGTGAGCTGGTGGCCGAACTGAAGGGAAGGGGAAAAACGACGCTGGTGGCTCAATCGGACACCCTCTTTTCCGGCTTTTTTGGCTGGGGCATCGAGTTCGTCACCGACAGCCGGGGTGTCCCGAGGCATCTTCTCGAGAAGCACGTGTCCGGCGATTACAGGTTCCAGCGCACGAAATAGCCTGAGTTGTAGTCTGCTTGCGCCGTGCAATTAGTAGCGCGGTTGAGTCGACCAGGGCGGGTCCTCGAGGTGGGCTGGGGGGGGACCGTGTGCAGCCCCTGTCGCCGCCGCCGCCGGGTCCCCACCCGAGCGCGCAATCGGCAGTGCGAAAGCGGCTGGTCCAAACCACCTGGTTCCGACACTCTCTGGCGCGCTTTACGGAAACAAATTCTTGAGCTCTAGCGCGAGCCCCATATTATCGCCTCGTTCAGTTCCTCTTCCGAGTCCTTGTCGAGCCCAACCACCTCACCGAGTGCCTGCAAATACGTACGTCCCGAGGGTCTTCAATGGGAAGCGACTTCAACGCCTCGGCAATACTTCGGGCGGCCGCGATGATTTTTGGACTCGCCGTGTAGGGGGTTCTGGCCAAACAGCTCACAGACCTTCTGGGCGAATTGCTCGACGGGCTTTCGTGGGTGGTTGACACCTCGCAAAACGGAGAAGACCTTTAAAGGCAGCAAAACCGGCTGAGCAGTATCTACAGGGATAAGCACAACCGAAAAAACTCAACCGAATTAAACACTGGACCGGCGCGGGCGCCGCCGGCCCAGTTCCCGGACGCGGCGTAAAACAAGGGCAGCGCTTGCCTTTCTTGTACTGTTGCCTCGGTTAGCGCCGGAAAAGGTTTCGGCAGGCCCTCGCTTCCGGTGTGCTTAGGAAGAAGGGAAGCGGGAAGCATCGGAGGTTCTGCCAAAATTCTTGCCGCTCCTTTAAGGCCTGAAACGTGAACATGATTCGGCGACGCGGGTTGCCGACGAGCCAGCTGATTTCGGCGAACTAAGCGGACGACACGGGCTCGAGTAAACGCTGCGGGCGCCCAATCTAGCCTATAGCCTATAAGCGGCGTTGCTTACTCGGTACTTGCACTATGTTTCGCCGTGAGGATGAAAGGCACACCCCGCTTCGCATTGAGCCGTCTCGTCATAATTATGTCGAGAGCCTCGAGAGGCATCGCCTCTGGCGCGCCTCCGCCGGTCGTATAGTCGAGGTTGTCGTCGTCGACCCAGTAGTCGGCGGCAAGATACACGCGCCCACCTCGAAGGACGAGCAGCGTTAGAAGGGGGTGCCTGGCAGAGGGTTGGATTTGGTTTGTGGCTGGGGTGGTTTGATAAATCTCAATTAGCGGGGATGGGACTGACACTAGCTGGTGCGCGGGCCAGCTCGTGTTGCCGGACAAGACATTTCCGAATCGGGAGGTAGCCAGGCTGGCACTCCTGTCATCGGTACCGGGCGACGAAGCCGATGATCTCGTAGTCAGCCCGGTCGAGGTGGAATTCGCGGATTCGGAAATCAGCACGTCCTCCATGAGACGGACGTCGATGCGAGTCTCGTCTTTGAGAGTTGGCCGTGGGCCCCGAGCCGGTAGCGTCAGCACCTTGATCGGCCAGAGAATCGGAATCATCCATTCAACAAGATCTCGCTTGGGATGTCCGCGACCCAGAATTTTCCCTTCGCGGTCGACTCGATAGGGGCGGGCTGCAATGACTTTGGCGCTTAACGGAAAGTTCCCGTTGGGCAGCGTCAAACTGGTGAACTCCAGTTGGATCCACCCCTTTCCAAAGAAGTGCCCCGGGTCGCGGTACTCTTCCAGTCGAGCCGACAGGTAGGCTCCTCGGGGGATCAACGGCAGGCCGAACATTTCGACGGAGTTGACGTGGCACAGGACCGGATCGCCGACTTGTGCCGTTCGCGAAGAGAA
>JAGWQP010000437.1 GCA_028876805.1 Acidobacteriota bacterium
AACCACGGGACGCTGGAAGCGCGCCTGTGCGCGGAGGAGTCGGGCTGTCCGGCTGAGGGGAAGGGAAGCCGAGACGAGCCCCGCCGTTCGTCATCCTCGAGCCGCACAATCCGGTGCAATGCCATTTCGGGTCGCCGGCGCCGTTTGAAATCACGTCGATCGGGGAGCGCAAGCGCCATGGCCATGGAGTCGATGGCCGCCCGGCAACGCCTTGTGAAGTACTCTTCGGTCGCGGGCGGACGCCAGGCGGTCGAGCGAGCGTCCGATTCGGGTAAGCGGCACATCCAGTACGCGGAAGTGTTCCAACGCATTTATCCGCGCCTGACGGATAGACTTTCATGAGCCATAAAATTGTGCGCCGGATTCAGCGACCAAACGCCGAAACCATAAAGATTCTGGGAAGTGCCGGAGTCGCCACCGTGCATGAGGCGCAAGGCCGCTCGGGATTGCTGCGGCCGTACATGCGTCCGATTTATCCAACGGCGCGCGTGGCTGGCCCGGCGGTGACGGTTTCGTGCCAGCCGGGCGACAACCTCATGATTCACGCCTCGATCGAGGTCTGCCACCCCGGAGACATTCTGGTGGTGGTGACGACCTCGGAGTCGACCGACGGCATGTTCGGTGAACTGTTGGGCGTGTCCTGTCAGGCACACGGCATTGCGGGGTTGATCATTGACGCCGGCGTGCGGGACACAGCCGAGCTCGCCACCATGAGTTTTCCTGTGTGGGCGAAGGCGGTCTCGGCCCAGGGTACGGTCAAAGGCACGGCGGGCGACGTGAATATCCCGGTGGTCTGCGCGGGCGCTATGATCAATCCAGGCGACGTAATCGTAGCCGATGCCGACGGCGTGGTAGTGGTACCCCGCGAGACGGCCGGGCAGGTGGCTCAGGCCAGTGAGCAGCGAATCGCCAAGGAAGAACGGAGCCGCCAACGGTTGCGCACCGGCGAGCTAGGGCTTGATTTTTACGGACTGCGCGCGAAGCTGGTGGAACTGGGCGTTGAATTCGTAGACGAGGATACCAAGACCGCAGGGAGGTAAGGAGACCATGGGACAGATTGTAGCGGCGATGGCGACCGTGCATGCACCGCAGTTATTCACCCGTCCTCCGAGTGAGGATCCCAAGCAGCTGGATGCCGATATCGCCGCCATGGGCGAGCTCGGCAAGACCTTGGACCAGACCAAGCCGGATGTTGCCATTATTATCGGCAGCGACCATCTGGAGACGTTCTTTCTTTCCTCGGTTCCAACGTTCGCAGTCATCGCCGGCGAGCGCACCATCGCGAAGTTTGCGAACCGGGATTATGATCTGCCGACCCATCTGCCTTTTGCCGAGCAACTGTTGGACGACCTAATGGCTCAAGGCTTCGACATGGCGTATTCGCAGGATGCCGAACTGGGCCACTCCTTCGCGGCGGTGTTCGAGTGGGTCCTGAGCGGCCGGAACATCCCGGTAGTGCCGATTTTCGTAAACACCTATCTGCCGCCGCTGCCCACCACACGGCGCTGCGAGGCGCTGGGCAAGGCGATCCTGAAAGTGGTGCAATCGCGGTCGGAAAAGGTGGCGATCATCGCCTCGGGAGGCATGTCGCACTATCCTGGTACGTGGAAGTATTCCCAGCCGGCGTTCGAGTTCGATCGTTGGGCCATTCAGCACATGGAGCGCGGCAACCCTGACGTGCTTCTGGACTGTACCGTGGAACAGTTGGATGAGGTCGGCAACACCGAGATGCTGCCGTGGATGATCCTGTTCGGGGCCATCGGTAAGCAGCCCGGCGAGCTGATCACATATCAGCCGACTTGGCACCACGGCCACGCGGTGATGCGGTTCATCCCGGGACGGATGCAGGCTCCGGAAGGGCCGGCACCGGCGCCCAGATGGGATTTCCAGAACCTGGGCGGCTACCAGTTTTACAAGCATCCGGCGCCGTCTTCCTATAAGCTCAACAAGCTGATTTACGACCTGCGCCACAAACAGCGTCTCCGAATCGAATTACTGAAGGATCCGAGGGCTGTGGCGAAAGACTACGGCTTGAGCGCCGAGGAGATGGCCCGGATCGACACGCTGGCCGACGAGAGTATCGACGTGTTCCGCTCCCTCAAGTCGCACCCGTTGGTCGAGCTTGGCGCGCATCCGCTTGGCGTGCTGATGTGCCTGGTGGTGGTTCAGGCCGAAGGGCGGCGGCTGAAGAAGGAACAGCAGCCAGTCGTAAACAACTAAGCTCCCGATGTTTTCCGGGGTTCGATTCCATACCGAGCGGCAGGTTCTGACGTTTTTCGCCGGGTCCCGCAATCGATACGCGGGGATCAGGTCTAGCCTGTTTCCGATGTTTCAGCGGATTTCACTCGCGCTTTTGATCGTTTCGGGACTGGTTTTTTAGGTTGCGGGCTCGCGCATCGGATCTCCCGGCGGCGGGGTGCTGGCGGAGATCGCCGGCGGAGGCGAAATCCAAACTGCCATCACCTTGGTTAACTTGGACTCTTTGCTGGCGCCTTATACCCTGACGTCCGACGACGACAATGGCGATCCGTTGACCGTCAGCACCACCGCCGGACCGCCTAGGTCGCAACTGACGGCATTCTCAGTTCCGGTCGACCAACACGGAACCACGCAGTAGTAGCCGGTGCGTGGTAAGATTCTCTGGATTGAGAAAATTTGCCGAAATAGAGATCAAGGAACCGCCTTGGCCAGTAGAGTCCGCCTCTCGGCCGATTGATCGCCGCATCGCGCGGCGGCTCTCCGCATTGCGTGCCGAGCGAGGGTGGACTCTGGAGGCGCTCGCTGGCCGGACCGGAATCAGCCGCGCAACCCTCTCTCGCCTGGAGCGCTGCGAATTGAGCCCAACCGCCACCATGCTGAATCAGTTGTGCGCTCAGTATGGATGGACTGCTTCACGCTTGATGGCCGAAGCCGAGGGCGGGCCGCCCACGGTCGTGCGCACCGCCGAACAGGTCACCTGGAAGGACCCTGAAACGGGTTACGTCCGCCGTGTCTTGTCGCCGCCACACCCGAGTCTGAAGGGCGAGTTAGTGGAGGTCTGGCTGCCGGCGGGTTCGTCGGTATGCTATGACGTGTCCCCGCTGCCGGGATTGGAACATCATCTTTGGATGCTCGACGGAGTACTGTCTCTCGAAATTGAGGGAACCGGGTTCCGGCTCGAAAAGGGTGATTGCGTACGCTACGTTCTGTCGGGCGAGTCGCGCTTTGTATGCGGCAAGAAGCGTCCGGCCCGATACCTGATTTCCATGGTGCGTGCCTGAAGGCGAGTCCATGGCTTCGCCCGATCCCATTCGCATTGAGCGCTGGAATCCGGATTCGACCGGTGCAAACGACGATCTCGACATGCTGGGCAGTGTTTTACATGCGTGTGTTCACGCCGGCGCGAGCGTCAGTTTCGTTTTGCCGTTCTCGCGCGACGACGCGAAGGCATTCTGGCAGGACCAGGTCTTGCCGGCCGTCCACGCTGGAAGCCGCTGTGTGCTCCTCGCGCGCCTCGGCGGGCGAATTGTCGGGACGGTGCAACTCGATCTGGCCACGCCTCCCAACCAGCCGCATCGAGCGGAGGTCAAGAAACTTCTTGTCCATCCCGATGCCAGGCGCCGTGGTATCGCGAGATCCCTGATGGCCGCGGCGGAGGAGCAGGCGCGCGAAGCGCAGCGGACCCTGCTTACGCTCGACACCGTGACGGGCGGTTGGGCCGAACCGCTGTATCTTTCGCTGGGCTATGCCGCAATCGGAGTAATCCCGCGCTACGCCCTCAACTTCGATTCCAGTGAGCTTGAGGCTACCACCGTGATGTGCAAGGACCTGTCCCTCAACAGGGGGTGATGGCGGATGGCGAACTGGTGCGGGCGTCGCCGCTAGGCGCCTCGGACTCATGGCCTTGGGAGCCTCTGCTGGTCTTAGGGGGCTGCAAGGAGCGCAATTTTAGCGGCGAGCATTTCTGGCCTTGGGGTTGTACGGTGCGACCGTCGGGTTCGAGCCGGAGCAGGTACGCCCGTACGTCCGCGAGCCGGAAGCGGCGGATGGAGCAGTTGAACATTTGTAAAACTGAAGGCTGGGGCGCGCAACGCGGGACGCCTAGACCCACGACCCAACCCTTTGAGGCGGCCCGACCGATCAAGCTACCCGCTTTGTCGGGGGAGCCGCGACTGCCTTCGGGCGAGCCTGCCGCAGGCGTCGGGGACCACTTCGGGGCGAAGCCCCATCCTGGGGTGGCCCGCAACCCACCACCCAAACCGCTGCGCGGCCGGGGGCCATTGGCATCAGCGACCGCGTCACGCCATCTTCTTTCACCGCGGGCGCCGTTCAGGCAGATTCCCGGTATCTCTTACGTCTGGCGGACTGTCACTGTCAGGCTGGTGGGGACGACCGATTCGGCTCGAGCCAGGGACGGTCTGCTGAAAGTGACTCCGGAAGGGCGTCTGTTGATTCGCTAGTCACCATCGGCCCGCCCGGTATAGCTACTCCTGGCGCAGCACGACGTTGGGATCGACCAACGAAGCCCGCTTGGCGGGAAGGAACGCTCCAAGCGCCGCGGCCATCAACAGGGCCGTGGCCACCAGAGCGAGGAGCGGCAGATTGTAGCCGCCGGATTCGAGCAGATCGGTCAGCGGTCTGCCGGCCACCAGGCTGAGTACCAGGCCGATGAGGATTCCACTGCCGGCGAGCATCAGTCCGTGGCTGAGGACCATTTTCAACACGCTGACCGGCTCAGCTCCAATCGCCAGGCGAATTCCGATTTCGCGCTGACGGAGGCCCACCGAGTAAGTCATTAAACCATAGAGGCCGATCAGCGCCACAGTGAGACCCACCAGACTCATGCTGGCGATGACCTGGATCAGCATCTCCACGACCTTGCGGGCCCTTTGGTCGACGAACGCCTCCATGGTGCTGACGGCGAACATGGGTTCGCTCGCGTCGAGCGACCGAACGGCCTCTCGGAGCGGGGAAGCCATATCGCCCGGTGGCCCGGCGGTGTGGAGGAGCAGCGTCATCCCGGTTTCGGAAGTCTGGGCCGCCGGCAAGTAGAGAAAGTCCACGGCCGGTTCGATCACGAACGCATATTTGCTGCGCTTGGCAACTCCCACGATCTCGACCACGCCGCCGTCGGCGCCGGTGACGCGCAGCTGTTTGCCGACGGCACTTTGCTGGGGATAATATTTACGCGCGAAAAGCTCATTGACAATGGCCACGCGGGGAGATCCGGCGCGGTCGGTAGCTTGAAACGAGCGTCCCTCTAGGATGGAGATTCCCAAAGTTTCAAAGTAGCCGTCGCTGACGGTATTCGAGAGCAACGAGATGGAGTCGGCGCCAGGCGGCAGCTGAACGCCCTCCGGCACCACACGGCTGGTGCGGCCGTTATACCCCATCGGCACATCCACGGCGAGAGCCGCGGACTTCACGCCGGCGAGAGCCCGGGCGCGGTCGAGCAGGTGCTTGTAGAACTCGCGCGCCTGGTCCGGGGTGTAGCGCGCTAAGGTCGGGTTGAAGCTGGCGACCAGAACATGGTCCGTGCGAAAGCCCAGGGGGCTCGAAAGAACCATGGCAGCGCCGCGGTAAGCTTGAGTCGCAAAAACCAGAAGCACCAGAGAACCGGCGACCTGCGCGACGACCAGGCCGTTGCGCCCGAGCAGGCGGCGCCGCTTGCCACCGTCCGCATTGCTCGATTTCAGGGCAGGAACCAATTCGGGATGCGCGGTTTCGAGCGCCGGCCCCAGTCCAAACAAGAGCGCGCTGGCCATGGACGCAAACAGCGTGAACAGCAGCACGCGAGCGTCAAGCCGGGCGTCGATCTGGATCGGAACCGCGCCGGGGACTCGGAACTGTGAAAATAGGTCGGCACAGGCTTGCGCGACCAGCAGCCCGGCGGCGCCCCCGAGGAGCGCAATCAGCCCGCTTTCGGTCAGCAGTTGCCGGATGAGCCGCGCTCGCCCGGCTCCGATGGCCAGCCGTATGGCGATCTCGCGGGACCGAGCCCGCGCGCGGCTCAGCATCAGGTTCATAAGGTTGGCACAGGCGATCAACAGCACCAGGACAGACAGTGCCAACAGGAAAAAGCAGACGACCGCGTCGTACGGGTCTTGTTGCAGCTGAGCGGTCCGGTCAGTCGCCGTGACCAAAGAGGCGGTTCGATTGGTAGCGGGGTAGGCTTGGGAGAGTTGTTGTCCAATGACACGAATCTCGGCGGCTGCCTCGGCTACGCTCACGCGAGCCCGAAGACGCCCGCGGACGAGCAACGTACGGGTGTCGCGCTGGTCGATGGCCGCTTGGTCTCTTTCGCCTCCCAACCGCGGCCCCATCGCCAGGGGAACAAACAAAGCCGAATGGATCACCGAGTTGGAGCCTACGAACATCTGGGGGGCCACGCCGATGACCGTAAAAGGGATTCCGTTGAGATAAATGAGCCGGCCGACCGCTTCGCGGCTGGCGGCAAACTCGGTTTGCCACAGATCATAGCCCAAAACAACCACCGCGTCCCGCCCGCGGACCCGGTCTTCCTCGCTGGTGAAGACGCGGCCGCATTCGGGCCGCACCCCCAGTGTGCTGAAGAAATTACCGCTGACCAACTCTCCAAACTTCATCTCGGGCAGCGCGCCTTTCGTGGTGGCGAATCCGAAGGACGCGTATTGGGAGGCTGTCAAGCCGGCAAACGACCGGCTCTTGTCGCGGACGTCCACGTAATCCGGATAGGAGAGCGGCAGGAATCGAGCAAACCGAGCCAAGGTCTCGCCGCGTAGCTGCGACTGGACCCTGACGATTGCGGAGGAATCCGGCACCGGCAGCGGTCGCAACAATAAAGCGTCGGCGTAGCTAAACATCGCCGAATTGGCACCGATTCCCAGAGCCAGCGAGAGGATCGCCACCAAGGCGAAGCCGGGGCTTTGGCGCAAGGTGCGCAGCGCGTAGCGGAGGTCGTGCAGCATGTGTTTTCAAAAAGCATGCGCAGGGCCAGCCGCCTACCGCTTGTAACTGCTTGAAAACCCGGCCGATGCCGTGGATTCGGTCGCGGTGTCTGTCCGCAACTGGGACGGAAGCGGTCAAGACCGGCCAGTTGCCGGCGCGGGGCGGTCTCAGGCAGAGTAGTAATAAATATGGGCCAGAGCAGGACGATCGGGTTTGTGGGTTTCGGCGAGGCGGCCTTTCATCTTGCGAAGGGTCTGTGCGGTGCGGGAATGACGCCGTGCGTAGCCTTCGACATTCATACGCGAACGCTTGGGCGCGGCGAGAAAATCGAGCGGCGGGCACGGGAGACCGAAACCCGGCTGGTCGAGTCGAACGCCGAGCTCGCGGGGGCGGTGGAGTGGATCTTCTCCACGGTGACCTCCGACCAAGCTCAGGAGGCCGCAGGCCAGAGCGCGCCACACCTGAGCTCGCGGCACCTTTATGCGGATCTGAATTCGGTTTCGCCAGCCGTAAAGCAGGCGATTGCGCGAACCGTTACGGCCTCGGGAGCGCGATTCGTCGAAATCGCCATGATGGCGCCCGTCCCGCCGTATGGACACCGAGTGCCGATCCTGGTCGGCGGCGAAGCGGCGGAAGAATTCGCGGGGCGGATGGTTCCTTACGGGATGCGCATCGAGATCGCATCTCGGGAAGTCGGCACGGCGGCCGCCACGAAAATGTTCCGCAGCATCATGGTCAAGGGCATGGAAGCGCTGATCACCGAGTGTGTGCTGGGCGCCGGGCGCTACGGGGCCGAGCAAGGCGTGTTTAGGTCGCTGGAGGAAAGTTATCCTGGCATCGACTGGAAGGCCATGGCGGATTACATGATCGGGCGCGTCGTGGAGCACGGCGAGAGGCGCGCGCGGGAGATGGAGGAAGTCGCTCAAACGCTCGAGTCGATGGGGATTGAGCCGATCATGGCCGCCGCCACGGCCCGCCGGATGGACTGGAGCGCGAAGCTCGGCCTGAAACAGCACTTCGGCGGCGAACCGCCCCGTGATTACCGCGAATTTCTGGAGGCGGTGGCGGAGTTGCAGGGCGTCGCCGCGACCAAGCCAGCCTGTTGATCAGAGGTGGACTTCAATAACCTCCGATATTGCCTTCACATTCAACGCGTCACGCTGTAACAGGCCGTTTGGCCGAGCCACGGCCGCACCGTTTAGGACTAAAAAAGCCTCTTTCGAATGGTGACTCCGTTGACATCAAAGGCGCTATTGCGAATGCGGGTGCGCCGTCCACAATGGTGCCAACTCGCCGGTTCCAATACGGATGTTGTGCAAAGCGGAGGCAGAGTTTGTCTCGCGATATCCGGCTACAAATTCGCCAGCACCCCGCGCGGGCGGTATGGCTCGATCAGGGACCGCAGCTCGGCTTCCTCCAGTTTCAAATCGAGCGCCGCCACGGCGTCATCCAGGTAGTTCAATTTGGTGGCACCGATAATCGGTGAAGTGATGCCGGGCTGTCCGAGCACCCATGCGAGCGCGACCTGTGCATTGGGAACGCCGTATTTCCTGGCGATCTCGGTCACGCGGTCGACGATGCTAAAATCGGCCTCGTGGTAATACTGCCAGCGGGAAAACTCGTCGGTTTTGGCCCGCACGGTGTCTCCCAGGTCCTGCTTGCGCCGATTGCCGGCCACGAACCCGCGCGCCAGGGGGCTGAATGGAATGATGCCGAGTCCTTCGGCGCGGCACAGCGGTAGCATCTCGCGTTCTTCCTCGCGATAGACCACGTTGTAGTAGTTCTGCATCGTGGCAAAGCGCGCGATGCCCATCCGGTCGGCGGTATAGAGCATTTTGGCGAGCTGCCAGGCGTACATGGACGAGGCTCCGAGATAAAGCGCCTTGCCGGCCCGCAACACGTCATCGAGCGCGCGCAGCGTCTCCTCCACCGGCGTCTGCGCATCGAAGCGGTGGATCTGGTATAGGTCTACGTAATCGGTGCCGAGACGGCGGAGGCTGTCATCGATTGAGTGCATGATGTGCTTGCGCGAAAGCCCCTTGTGGTTCGGGT
>JAGWQP010000438.1 GCA_028876805.1 Acidobacteriota bacterium
GGTCCGGGCTCAGCAGTTTCCCGCTCCTGTCAATCACGACGCTCCCGTTACCAGCGTCCCGTTCGCGCGCCTCCTCCGCGCCAGCCAGGAACCGCAGAACTGGCTCACCTATTCCGGCGGCCTGATGAGCCAGCGACATAGCGGACTCACACAGATCACTGCGGACAACGCCAAAGACCTCACCTTGAAGTGGGTCTTCCAGTCCCGGTCGATCGAGAAACACGAGGTCACGCCGCTGGTAGTGGATGGTGTCATGTACACTGTCCAGGGCATCAATGACGTGTTCGCCCTCGATGCCGCCACCGGCAAAACCATCTGGCGGTATTTCTACAAGCCGGACGCGGCTGCCCGGAACTGCTGCGGGCAGGAGACGCGCGGCCTGGCGATTTTGGGCGACAAGATTTTCATGGCGGCGCTCGACACCACCGTAATCGCTCTCGACGCCAAAAGCGGCAAGGAACTCTGGAAAACACAGGCCGCCGATCCCCAGCAGCGCTACTCCATGACGCACGCACCGCTGGTCGTCAAGGACAAGGTAATCGCAGGCGTGGCCGGCGGCGAGTTCGGCATTCGCGGATTCATCGCCGCCTGGGACGCGAACACCGGCAAACAAGTCTGGCGTTTCTACACGGTTCCGGGACCGGGTGAGCCGGGAAACGAAACCTGGTCGGGCGATTCGTGGATGCATGGCGGCGCACCCGTCTGGGTCACCGGCTCCTACGATCCGGAAACCAATCTCACCTTCTGGGGCACCGGAAATGCCGGCCCGGATTGGAACGGCGACGCACGCTTGGGTGATAACCTTTACAGTTCTTCAGTGATCGCGCTCGACGCGGATACCGGCAAGCTTAGATGGCATTATCAGTTCTCACCACACAACGAATTCGACTGGGACGCAACGCAGGTCCCGGTGTTGGCCGACATCCCGTTTCAAGGGCGGGCTCGCAAGGTGATGCTTTGGGCCAACCGCAACGGCATGTTCTATGTGCTCGACCGGACCACGGGTCAGTTCCTGCTCGGCAAACCTTTCGCCAAGGTCAACTGGGCAACCGGCTTCGACGAGAAAGGCCGCCCCATCCGCGCCCCGGGGATCGTGCCCACTCCGGAAGGCACGCTGGTGTATCCCGGCAACCAGGGCGCGACCAACTGGTACAACCCGAGTTTTAGCCCGCGCACGGGCCTGTTCTACATCCCCACATGGGAAAACAGCTCTTCGATCTACGTAAAGGGCGCGGAGCCGCCTAAGTTTGAAGCCGACAAGAGTTTCACCGGCGACTTCCCCAAGCCCGGCAAAGCGGAGGATGACTTCTACAGTGCCATCCGCGCCATCGATCCCGAAACCGGGGAGAAGAAGTGGGACCATCGGCTGGCGGAGCCTCGCACCGAGGCCGGCATCCTGACCACGGACGGAGATGTGCTGTTCAGCGGCGGGCGTGATGGCGCTTTCTATGCGCTCGACGCCCGCGATGGCAAACTGCTGTGGGAAACGAATCTCGGCCCATCGGTTTCAGCCGGTCCCATGACTTACATGGTAAATGGCAAACAGTTTGTCAGCGTCCAAGGCGGCAGCGCCCTATTTACGTTCGGGTTGCGGTAGCGCGTGACAACGGCTGCGGCCCGCTCACGAAGCGGATGGGAAACCGTAAGGAATCCGAATTGCCAACAATCCTTGTCGGTGATAACGACTTGCTGGACTCCACCTAAACCGGATCCGTGTTGCGTTGCGGATGTCGGCGCGCTCGCGCTACCCACAGAATGTTCGTTCCTCGAGCGATCGCACTCCCGCGCTACTGACTTCCACAGCGGATCGCGGTCTCTGATGTTGATTCGCGGCGCACTCCCGGTCGGTGACGGCTGAGCCGGGGCGGATTTCTCTTGGCCACAAACTCGTGCTCGTCCAGAGACACGGTCTTCGACAGCCGGCTTTTTCCGCTCGACGAGCCGGAGTCCGCCACCCTTTGAACGTGGTACGCTTCATCCCCTCACCTGAGCCACCCGGACGGAAGGCTGGGTCTTGGGGCACCCTTCCACGATAGAATCTCCCTTTTAGGAGAGCCCCATGCCCTTTCGCTTGGTTGCCTTCGGCGTTTTCGCGCTAGTCGCTGTTGCGCCCACCGGCAGCGTTCGACTCGCCGCGCACGCTTCCACCGGGCCGATCCCGCTCAATTGCAATCGCGCCTGCCTAGAAGGCCTGGTCGATCAATACCTCGCCGCGGTCGTCGCGCACGATCCCAACGGGTTACCGCTTTCGGCCGATGTAAGGTACACCGAGAACGACCAGGTGATGGGGGTCGGCGACGGCTTCTGGAAAACCGCCGAAAGCCTCGGCAACTACAAGCACGTCTTTGCCGATCCCGAATTCGGCCAGGTGGCGTTGATGGGCACTCTGCGCGAAGCCGGCGCCCCGATCCTCATGAGCCTTCGGCTGCGCATCGAACTGGGCCGTATCACCGAGATCGAGAGTATCTACTTCAAGCCGGGCGGCGGCGGCCCGAACAACATCGCCGCCCTCGACCAGCCGGGCTACAAGCCCGAAGAGATGTGGTTCCGGTCGATCCCTCCGGCCGAGCGGCTAGCGCGCCAGGAGATGATCTCTATCGCCGACGCCTACTTCAGCGGCCTTGAGAAGAACGATGGCAAGGGTGTCAACGGCACCGGCACCTATCCGTTCACTAACGATTGCGACCGGATCGAAAACGGATCTCACACCACCAATCGTCCCCGTCCTCCCAACGAGCCGCCCGATACCATCAACGGCTTTGCCCTCGATTGCCTGGCGCAGTTCCGGCTCGGCTATTATTTCGTAGTACAAAGCATCCACCACCGACGGTATCCCGTGGTCGACGCAGAACATGGCGTGGTCTGGAGCCACGCCATCTTCGATCAAGGCACCGTCAACTCAGGTACTCTCTCGGACGGCCGTAAATACACCTTTCGCGGCTTCAACCGCCCTTCCAGCATCCTGGTGACGGAGGCATTCCTGATCGAAAAAGGAAAGATCCGGCGCGTGGAAATGGTGGGCCCTTCGGTGCCCTATCACCTGAACTCCCCCTGGCCCGGCAGCCTCAGCGGGAACTAATCCGGTGCCGTGTGTCCGCGTGCCGTGTTGCGGCGCAACCATGGCCATGATAGCTTCAACCGAGTGGTTAGTTCCCAAGGAGATTGGTTGATGAGAAGCCGTGCGTATGGCGTGGGCGTGCCGTTGGTGACGCTTTCGCTAGGGATGTTGATGGCCCTCGCTTCGCTCCCCACCCCGGTGAGCGGCCAGCCGCAAGGGCAAAAGAAGGCCTTGCCCACCAAGGTCCGCAGCGTCACCATGGCCACCGGCCTGTGGCATCCGTGGAGCCTGGCATTTCTTCCGAACGGCGACATGCTGATGACCGAGCGCAACGGCAAGGTCCGCCTGATGCGTGACGGTAAGCTCGATCCGGAACCGATAGGGGGTGTGCCCCCGGTGCACTCGGTGCGGCTGTCGGGGCTGATGGAAGTTTTGCTCGATCCGCGGTTCGCGGAGAATCACCGGCTGTACCTCACCTACACGAAGGACGTTGCGAAGGACCAGGTGGCCACGACCTTGGCTCGCGGGCGCCTCGACGGTCATCAACTGGTCGACGTGAAAGATATTCTGGTGTGCGACTCCTGGGCGGGCGATGGAGGCTCCGGTTCGCGTCTTGCTTGGGGGCGCGACGGCATGTTGTTCATGACCACGGGCGCTTCCAACGGCAACGCGGCGCAAGAGCCGGGGAGCCTGCGCGGCAAGGTCCTGCGGTTGCGCGACGATGGCACCGCCGCGCCGGGCAATCCCTTCGAAGGCCGCCCCGGATATAGACCCGAGATCTACACTATGGGTCATCGCAACTCGCTCGGCTTGGCGCTCAACCCGGTCACCGGCGACCTCTGGAACAACGAGAACGGGCCTTACGGCGGCGATGAAATCAATGTACTCAAGCCCGGCGCCAATTACGGCTGGCCCAAAGTGAGCTTTGGCCGCGAGTATTCGGGTCCGAAGATTCCCAACTTCGGCGAAGGCATGACGCAGCCGATCGTGTTCTGGGCACCTTCGATCGCGCCTTCGGGCATGGCGTTCTACACGGGCGACCGTTTCCGAGGCTGGAAGAACAACGTGCTCGTGGGCGCGATGCTGGGCGGCGCCGCGCAAGGCTATCCGCACCTGGAACGGATCATTTTCGACGAGAACTGGGACGAGACCGGCCGCCAATCGCTACTCACCGATCTTCGCCAACGCATCCGCGACGTCCGCCAGGGACCCGACGGGCTGGTCTACGTACTGACCGACGAGGAGAACGGTGCGCTGATCCGTCTCGAGCCCGTGGAGTAGCACGCGAGGCGGCGGCTATACCAAGCAAATGCGACTCTCCCCTCGCTGCTACGCGGTTACAGGCCTCGGATATGCGCCGCCCTGGTGTGTGAACGCGGGATTTGTGACCGGGGATGATCTGACGCTGGTCATCGACACCGGCGCCAACGCGCTGGCTGCCGAAACCATCCATGGATACGCTACCGCCGCGCGGCCGGGAAATCCGCTCCGTGTCATCAACACCGAAAAGCACTTCGATCACATCGGTGGCAATAGTTTTTTTCGCGAAAGAGATATCGAGGTGTGGGGCCACGCTGGCATCGCTCGGACACCCGCCGAGTTTCGAGATGAGATCGCCGAGTTCAACGCGGCCATCCCCAACCCCACGCGCCGGGCCAGGGGAGAAGCCAGAGCATTCTTTCATCGAACCCGTCTGGCGAACCCGAACCGCTCGATCAGTGAAGATACCTGCTTCGAGCTGGGCGGATGTTCGGCCCAGATCCTACTGACGCCCGGCCATACGCCAACCAATCTTTCCGTGTGGTTACCCGAAGATGGCGTTTTGTTTACAGGCGA
>JAGWQP010000439.1 GCA_028876805.1 Acidobacteriota bacterium
GGTGGCCGTAAGAGCAGCCGTCGAGCGGCTGTCTACCAGAAAACCAAACCAGTCCACTACGCCCGACTAAATGCCTTTTTGCGCCTCGTGGGTCGAACGTGGCGAAAGTCCTCGCGACCTCCGAAGGTAAGCCACCGCCAAAGGGAAATTAGTCCGCCGGGAAGGTAGGAGTGAGGCTTTCTCAGCGGCCCTCCAATCTAATGGGTTCGTCTAAGGTGAGGTCCTAGGGCGGGCTAGATACCCACTGCGGATCCTGCACTTCAACGTCACGCGACACGCGTCGGCTGACTGCGTAGAGCGGTGAGCATTGTCGGGCTGGGCGCCGGGGCCTCGGGGCCCAGTCGCGGCAGGCGTGGAGAATTTGGAGATCTCCCAGCGGACCCGGCTCACCTGCGGGAGACTCAGCGAACCGCTGCGGCAGCCTTGCGGTAAAGCAGGTGCCGCCGCAATCGATGACCCTCCGGCAAGCGCGGATGGTCGAACGCGCCATCGTAGGTCATCCCGATTTTTTCCATCACATGCACGGAACGGACATTGGCCGGCACCGTAAAGGACACCAGTTCGCGCAACCCGAGCGGGCCAAATGCGTAATCGACGACCGCTCTAGCTCCCTCAGTCGCCAGTCCCTGGTTCCAGTAGGCCGCTCCGAGCCGCCATCCGATCTCCACACAAGGCGTGAAATAGGCCTCGAACTGCGGGACGACCAAGCCGACGAATCCAACCAGTTCGCCGCTCGCACCGAGCTCTGCGGCGAACGGACCGAAACCATGAATGTCGAAGTGAGCCTCCGCGCGGTCGATGAGGCGGTCGCTTTCCTCGCGTCTCAGGCAGGCTGGAAAGAACTCCATTACGCGTGGATCAGCGTTGATGCGGGCGAAGGGTTCGCGATCGGATTCCCTCCAGCGGCGCAGCAGCAGTCTTGCCGTTTCGAGCGCGGGCATTCTCTTCGCTTCAGTGACTCAAACGGCTGGCCAGCTGCGATTCGGTCACGCTCGTCCGAGTGGGACCGATGATCAAGATGCGCCACGGACCCCTGAAAGGCGTCGGGCCCTCCCACGCTAGGTGTAACTCGTCCGAGCCTGCCGGCAGACGGGAGATCATAATCTGTCGGTCCTCGCGGCTCACCGACATCGGCGGATAGATCCCTTCTCGCAGTTCAGTAACGGAAACCCAGCCGAGGCCCGGTTGCTCGGTGACGAACGGAAGAGCGATCACGGCATCGAGAGGAATTTTTGCGATCGCCAGGCGGTCGGGATCCCGAAAGGCGCTCCCCACGAACTCAAATTCGGTGGCCTCATTTTCGAGCGACATCCGTTCCAGCGGGCCCGAAGGCGGCACCACGTACCGGAAGGCGATTCCGTCGTTGTAGGCGCGGACCTCCAGGTTGATGCGCCGGCCCAGGGACCCGTTCTGCATATACTCGGCCGTGAGCCCGTTATAGCCGCCCTCGGATGCCGTCATCGAGGTCACGATTCCTACGTTTTCGCCGAGCAGCGGTTGATCGTGGATCTCGAGACCCAAAAACGACGTGTTGATCAGGCGCTGGCCGCGGAACGAAACCTGGTAGGCCAGCCGGACCGGAGCGGCCGGCTGCGGGTGGGTGAGAAAGACGCGAAACTCGATTTGCCCATCCGGCGAAGCGACCCGGCGCTCATCCTGGGCGAGCGCTCCTCGGGCGGTGGCGAGCGCCGCCACGATCGGGGCAACGATTCGACCGGTCCTTCCAAGGCCGTATCCCAAATTTCACGATACCAGCAACGCCAGCCGGCCGGCGAGTATCGCGGGATCGATGGATTTTCCCAAGACGCCGCGTGGCCTTGGAATTCGAGCTTCGATGGCCGGCACGCTTCGCAAGGAGTTTTCGAGCCCAAGCTGGATGGAGTACTCGGTTGGGAACCGGGAATCGTTACCGCCGCCTTCAACGATCGAATCTCGAGCGATCGATCTCGCGGGTCATTCTCAGTGCCGACGAGCGCCGCGCTGTCGAGGGAGTCGACTTTGGTCAAACGAGGTTCGGCATGTAGATCCAAGGCGCGAAGGCCTCGACCAAGCCCTCGGCCATGCCGACGATGCGGCAAGCCTTTGTTCGCGACACCGACCGGCTTCAGTTCGTCTGCGAGAAGAACCTCGATCTCTAGCACCTGGTCGATAAGTAGAAGGCCATGTGACGACGGCTTCTCTAAGGCCGTGGTCGGCCGGCTGCCGCCGATCGGATGACCGTCGAGAGGCCAGTCCGGCCGACTGTAAGATCGCGGATCTGGGCCGAGTTCACGCCAGAGTACTGTTTGGCACATGCTTGACCGGTGTGGGGGCGGCTGGCGCCAGCAGGGGGCGGGGGATTCACGGGTGTGCGCCCAGGGTGGTGTGGTTTGAGGCCCTCGAGCGGCCTGGCTGGCCGCGGCGGATCGAACGAGACAGGCAAAGGGCGGCAAGACCCCTGGGCGGCGCGGGCGCGGTTTGGGAAACGGCGAAGGTCCAATGCGTGGTTCCTCCAGCACGAAAATACGTGGAGATACCCTATCACCAATGAGCCATTGAAGTATAATGGGCCACCAGAATTGGAGGTCGCGGTGCTGTCATGAGCAGCAAGAACAAGAGGAAGATTTCCCGCCGTAAATTCCTGGAAGGCACGGGCGTGGCATTGGTCGCTGCGGCCGAAGCGCCGTCGCTTGCCGCCGATGACAAGGCCTCACCTTCCGGTCCGCGTACGCCCATCCGGGTGACCGTCAATGGCGCAACTCATCGCATTGAGGTGGAAGACCGGTGGACGCTGGTCGAGTTGCTGCGCGACCACTTCATGCTGACCGGCACCAAGATCGGCTGCGACCGGGGGGAATGCGGCGCATGCACCGTTCTGGCGGATGGTAAGCCCGTGTATTCGTGCAGCCAGCTCGCCGTGTGGATGGACGGGCGATCGATCCAGACCGTCGAAGGCCTGGCGCACGGCGACCAGCTCGATCCGCTGCAAACCGCCTTCATCGAGCACGATGCCCCGCAGTGCGGCTTCTGCACATCCGGGCAGTTGATGGCCGCGAAGGGACTCGTGGCGCACCATCCCCACGCGACCGAGGAGGAAGTGCGAGCGGGGCTTACCGGCAACATCTGCCGCTGTTCGGCCTACAACCGCTACGTCGAAGCGACCTTGGCCGTTGCGGGCACGGTACCGACCGGCGGCACTGCGAAATTTGTTGCAGCGCCGGGCGCGCCGCTAGCGCCCTTGCAGACCGCCGGCCATCCGACCCCGCGCATCGACGCCATGGAACGGGTGACCGGCAAGGCCAACTACACCGGCGACGTCCATCTACCCGGAATGTTGTATGCGCGCGTGCTGCGCAGCCCGCATCCGCACGCCCGGATCCGCAGCATCGACGTCTCCCAGGCAGCCGCCATGCCGGGCATCAAGGCCGTGATTACGCATGAGAACTGCACTGTGGTCTGGGGCGCGGGCGGCGTCGCCGGCGGCGTTCAATACAACGACCAGGTCAAAAAGATCACCAAGCAGCGCCGGTATGCGTTCAACAACCCGGTGCGCTTCGTCGGCGACCCGGTGGCGGCCGTCGCCGCCGTCGACCGTCATCTGGCCGAGGAAGCGCTGGCGAAAATCAGGGTCGATTACGAGGTCCTGGCATTTGTGCTCGATCCGGAAGAGGCGCTGAAGCCGGACGCTCCGCAGGTCTGGCCCGAAGGAAACCTCTCGCTCAACGCCCAAAACGAGGCGAAGCCGATCGGGCAGCGGCGCGGCAATATAGAGGAAGGCCTCCGCGCGGCCGAGCACGTGTTCGAAAACCGCTTCAGCACGGCTTTCGTGCACAATGCGCAGATGGAGCCGCGCGCGTGCGTGGCCCTCTGGGAAGGCGACAAGCTCACCGTGTATACCCCCACCGGCGGCATCGCCAACTGCCGCCACGATATCGCTCGCGACCTGGGAATTCCGGATGAAAAGGTGCGGGTCATCTCGCAATACATGGGCGGCAACTTCGGCAACAAGAACCAGAATCAGGATGCAGACCTAATCACGGCCATGCTCGCCAAGCAGGCTGGGGCGCCCGTGAAACTGGAAATGTCGCGCAAGGAAGATTTCATCGGCATGCACGGCCGCTGGCCGACCATCCAGTATTTCAAGGTCGGCGTCGACCGGGAGTCCGCACTCACGGCGATTCAACTTCGCGGCTACAGCGGCATGGGAGGCTACCGGAAAAATTCCGGAGCCATCGGCGGCATCGAAGCGTTCCACTGCGCCAACCTCGAGACCGCGATCTATCCTGTTTACACCAACCGCACGGTTTCCGGGAATTTTCGCGGCCCCGAATTCCCGCAAGGGTATTTCGGATTCCAGTCGATGATGGACGACGTTGCCTACCGCGTCATGATGGATCCGGTCGAGTTCGCCTTGAAGAACATGACGCGCAAGCCGGGCGAGCAGGCGGAGTACACCAACTACACGCTCGAAGAATGCATCCGGCGTGGGGCCGAGGCCTTCGAGTGGAAGAAGCGCTGGCGTGCGGAACCGGGTTCGGATCGCGGCCCCGTCAAGCGTGGTGCCGGCATGGCTTACATGGCGTTTCGGTCAGGAGTCGGCCGCAGCAATGCGGTGATCCGCGTGGATGCCAAAGGCCAGTATTACGTCCACGTCGGTGTCACCGACGTGGGAGCCGGGGCCAAAACCACGATGGGGCTGATCGCCGCCGAAGCGCTGGGTGTGCCACTGTCGAAGGTGAAGGTGATCTGGGGCGATACCGATCGCTGTCCGTACTCAGTAGGCGAATCCGGCAGCCGCACCACGATCATGACCGGCCAGGCCGTCGTCGAAGCGGCGCGCGACATCCGCCGGCAAATCGGCGAAAAGGGGCTGCCTGCGGGAAATGACTTTCTCACTGCCGAGGCGGCCCCGAATCCCACCGTGGCGGGCGGGAAAGTGCGTAATGCGTTCGGCGCGCATTTCGTGGAGGTCGAGGCCGATACCGAGCTGGGCCACCTCCGCGTGGTCAAGTATCTCGCCGTTCACGATTGCGGGCGCATCATCAACCCGCTGACGGCCGAAGGACAGATCAAGGGCGGCGCGCTGATGGGCATCGGAATGGCGCTCCACGAAGATCTGCTGTACGACCATCAAACCGGCCAGCCGTTGACGCCGGGCTACTACGGAGCGCGCGTGCTGACGCACCGCGACGCGCCTAATATAGAGGTGATGTTCATAGAAAGCGACGATGGCTACGGTCCTTACGGGGCCAAAAGCATCGGCGAATCTGGAAAGGTACCGGCGGTGGGCGCGGTGGCCAACGCGGTCTTCAACGCTCTCGGCCATCGCCTGAAAGACCTGCCTATCACTCGAGACAAGGTTTTGGGGGTGCTGGTATGAAGGCTTTCACGAACGCCAATCCGCGGGATCTCCCGCAAGCCGTGAAACTGGCGCACGAGGCACGCGTTGCTGGCCACACTGCCGCCATCGCCGGCGGTGGCAGCGATCTACTCGGCATGGCGAAGGATCACCTCGTCGATCCGGATGTTCTGATCCACTTGAGGGGGATCAAAGGCCTCGATCGGGTGACCGAACAAGCCGGCGGCGCGCGCATCGGCGGCCAGATCACGCTCGACGCGCTCAGCACTCATCCGCTCGTTCGCAGCCGGTACGCCGTGCTGGCCGAGGCTGCCGAAAGCGTCGCCACGCCGCAGATCCGCAACGTCGGCACGCTGGCCGGCAACGTCTGTCAGCGCCCGTGGTGCTGGTATTTCCGCAACGGCTTCCCGTGCTACAAGGCCGGCGGCAACCAGTGCTTTTCGGTCACCGGTGAGAACCAGTTCCACGCGATTTTTGGCGGGGGCCCCAGCTTCATCGTGCACCCGTCGGATACCGCGCCGGCGCTGGTGGCGCTGGATGCGAAGTTCCGCATCGTCGGGCTGTCGGGCGAACGCGTGGTGCCGGCGGCCGATTTCTTCGTCCTGCCCAAGCAGAACGCCGCGCGCGAAAACGCCCTGGCCGACGACGAAGTGCTGGCCTCGATCGAGATCCCGACGTCCTCGGCCGGGATGCGGAGCACGTATCACAAAATCCTGGATCGCGAGGCCTGGACTCACGCCGTGGTGAGCGCGGCTTTCGTACTCGTCATGGACAAAGACGTGTGCCGCTCCGCCCGCATCGTCCTGGGAGGCGTCGCCCCCATTCCGTGGCGGGTACCCGAGGCCGAGCGCTTGCTGGCCGGCCAGCGCGTCACGCCGGAACTGGCAGCGCAGGTCGGGGAGACCGCCCTGGCCGGGGCCACGCCCCTTCGCAAAAACGCTTACAAGGTGCCGCTGACGAAAGCCGTAGTTCGCCGCACGCTGGTCGAGTTGGCCGCTCGGGCTTAAGTGGCGCCTGGGCGCAGCCGCGAAACCCCCTGATTGGGGAAGGCGATGAACCCGCGCTTTCGCCGGCACATAACGCTCCTGTCGCGTGCCGTCGCTAATCTGTCTGTAACCGGTATCCGACGCCGGCTTCCGTCACGATATAGCTCGGCCGTGGAGTCGTCGCCGAGTTTGCGCCGCAGGTTACTGATATTCGCCCGCAGAAGGTGCAAGGCGTCGTCGTACTGCACCCCGCCCCAGGTCTCGCGAACCAGTTGGCGGTGCGTGAGGACTTTCCCCGCGTGCTCGACGAACAGGCTCAACAGATCGTATTCGATCGGGGTCAATTGCACGGGGCTGTCATGAATGCGCACCTCCCGGTGTTCCCGGTCGACCGAAAGAGAGCCCGTGACGAAAACCGGGCGCCTCCCTCATGTCGGCGCGACGAAGAGCCGCCCGAATCCGGGCCAGCAACTCGCCCGGGCCGAACGGCTTGGTCAGGTAATCGTCGGCTCCTCTGGGCCGAAGTGCTGAATACCTGCGGGTTCGATGTCCTGGCTAAACCGTTTGAGAGGGACGAAACAGCCCACGTTCTCCGTTATGCCCTCCGCCATTACCAGGCCCTGCGCGAAACCACAGGGCGAATGCAGGTGGTTCACCGGTCGGATGCGGGGGGCGGGTGAAGAGCCGACGATGAGCGAGGCCGAGACCTTAGTCAGCTCCCCAACTCGTACCGTCCGGCTCTTGGACCGGTACCCTATTGCGGAACAGACGCTGGCGTTTGAATTGGAACGGCCGCCGGGATTCGATTTCAAGGCCGGCCAGTTCGCGGAAATCACATGGATCGATCCGCCCGAAATCGACGACAGGGGAAAGACCCGTGCATTTTTCATAACCAGCGCGCGGGAAGACCGGCGGCTTACTCTCGCAACACGTTTGCGGGATATCGCCTTCAAACGCATCCTTTCCACGGTGCCGCTCGGAGCCAGGGCCAGGGTGGCAGGGCCGTTCGGGAATTTCACGCTTTCCAACCAGGCTACTCGCCCAGCAGTGCTGCTGGCCGACGGCATTGGGATCACTCCGCTTCGCAGCATGGCCCGGCATCTGGCTCATGAGAAGCGGACGCGTCCGGTACTGCTCTTTTATGCCAACCGGCGGAGAGAGGATGCGCCATTTCTTGAAGAGCTCTGGGCGTTGAAGAACGAAGAATCCCGGCTTCAGTTTTGTGCCTACCATCCCGGCCCGGGATACCGCGGCCTCGGTGGCGTGGCGAGACCGGCCGCATTACTCTGGGCATGATGACGCGCCACCTCCCCGCCGGCATGGCGACCGAGCTGGCTCGTGGGCCGGTCTACTACCTCGCCGGCCCGCCGGGAATGGTTAGAGGGCTGACGGAAATGCTTGATCGAGCGGGCGTCGTTGACGGCGACATACGCACCGAGGAGTTTTCCGGTTATTGACAGTTATTGAGCATTCCCGAGTTCTCCTTCAAATCTAGGCCCAGCTGAAGCCGGACTTCGACAGCGGCAGCGAGCGCACGCGTTTACCGCTTGCCACAAAAATCGCGTTGGCGATTGCAGGCAGAATCGGCGGCAAAGCCGGTTCACCGAGGCCGGTCGGCGAGTTGTCCGATTTCAACCAGTGGATCTCGATCTCGGGCGGCGCCTGGGTCAGGCGCACCAATTTGTGTTGATGGAAGTTGGTTTCGACCACGCGCCCCTTGTCGAGCGTGATTTCCTGGTCCATCAACTCGCTCATTCCGTCGATAACTGCACCGTGCGTCAGATTTTCAGCGAAGCCCGGGTTGATGATCTGGCTGCCGATATCGGCGGCCACCCAGACCTTGTTGACTTTCACCTTGCTAGCCGAGTCGACGTTCACTTCCGCCACTTCGGCGAAGTAGCCCAAGTGGCTGAAGTGGAAGGCTACGCCCATGGCGGTACCCTTCGGCAGGTCGCGCTTCGCCCAGCCGGACTTGTCGGCGACCAGCTCGAGGACTCCCTTCATGCGGTCCGCGTTCATGCCTGGGGGACCGAACCCGCCCCGCCCGCCACGGCCCGCTGAGGGCGCTGGAGCAAGAGGAGTGCCTGCATTCAGCAGATCCAGCCGGAACTGCACTGGATCTTTGCCCGCGGCGTGAGCCAGCTCATCGATGAAAGACTGGATCACGAACGCAATCGCGTTGCTGCTCGGCGCGCGCAGCGAGCCGGTCCGGATTCCGAGCGGCATGACCGACGCATCGAATACATAATTGGGAATGAAGCGCTGCGGAAACTCCGTAGGACCCATGGCGGCAGCCGAAGCGAACCTGATTTTGTCGCCCTGGCCGTCACCGTAACTCACGAAGTGGTTCCGCCAGGCGACGATTTTACCCGAGCTGTCCAGGCCCGCTTTCAGAAACTGGAAACCGCCAGGACGATAATAATCGTGCGCCATATCGTCTTCGCGCGACCAGACGAGTTTCACCGGCGCGCCGACCTTCTTGGAAATGTAAGCGGCTTCGACGGCGTAATCGTTGGTGAGGCGCCGGCCAAAACCGCCCCCGCCGTGGACCATGTGGACTGTGACATCGGTCTGCTGGATGCCGAGGGCCTCGGCTGCCAGACGCCGGCCACCGGCGGGAATCTGGCTGTTGGTCCAGATTTCGCACTTGCCCTCTCTGTATTCGGCGGTGCAGTTCTGGGGTTCTAGCGGCGCGTGCGCGATGAACGGGTACGAATACGACGCCTCAACCAATTTGGCCGCGCCCTTCAGCGCGCCCTCGACATCGCCATCGCTGCGCATGGTCGCGTGCGGCGGCTGCTGGCTAAGCTCCACGGCTCGTTGTGCAAAGCCGGCACTGCTCTGATTGACCCGGGGACCCTCATCCCAGGTGACTTCGAGCCTCTTTCGCGCGCTTTGCGCCTGCCACCAGGTATCGGCGACAATCGCGATTCCGTTCTCGAGTCCGGGATCGCCGGGCAGGACGGTCTCGGTGATCGCCGGCCGCTCGATCACAAAGGCGTCGCGGACGCCGGGCATCTTTCTGATCTCGTCGAGGTTGGCGCTCGCGACTTTGCCGCCGAAGACACCGCACTTCTCAAAGCAGGCATACAGTATGCCGGGACGCGTCATGTCGATCGCGAAAATCGGTTTCCCCGTCACGATGTCGTGCGTATCGCGGCCGGTTTGCGTGTGCCCGATGATCTTGTAGTCTTTCGGATCCTTGAGCTTCAAGGTATCGAGAGCCGGCGGCTGGATCGAAACTAGCTTGGATGCCAGTTCTCCGTAGCCGAGCGAGCGGCGCGAGGCCCGGTGATAGACCTTTCCGGAATCGGTGGAACACTCGGTCTCCGGCACCTTCCAGGTCTCGGCGGCGGCCGTGATGAGCATGGCACGGCCGGCGGCGCCGACCTGCCGCATGGGAGTCCAGTTAATCGGCGTGGCCGTGCTGCCGCCTGCGATCTGGCCGGCGTATTTGGTGTCATCGAAATCGGTCTGCTCGACCTTGAGCTTCTTCCAGTCGGCATCCAGCTCTTCGGCGATCAACATCGGAAGCATGGTCTTGACGCCCTGGCCTACTTCGGGGTTCTTGGCCATCAGCGTGACCGTCCCGTCGGCCGCGATCTTGATGTAGTTGCTCGGGACCGGCGCAACCTGCGGCCCGAACTGCGCGGAGGCCGGCTTGACATAGAGCCCGATGAGGGCTCCGCCACCGCCGAGGGCACTGACTTTGAGAAAGGAACGACGATCGATGCGCATGGTTTTCACGAGTGTCCCTCCTTACTGATTCACCGACGCCGTTTCGACGGAGCGCGCCGATGCGTTGGTGGTGATTTCCGCAGCTCGGTGGATCGCCTGGCGGATCCGCAGATACGTTCCGCAACGGCAGAGATTGCCGTTCATCGCCGAATCGATATCCTTATCCGTCGCGTGGGGTTTTTTGGCGAGCAATGCGGCCGCCGACATCATCTGGCCGGCTTGGCAATAGCCGCACTGCGGCACGTCGATTTCTTGCCACGCCACTTGCACCGGGTGACTCCCGTCGGCCGACAGGCCTTCGAGGGTAGTGATTCTTTGGTTCGCCGCCGCCGAAACGGGCGTCTGGCAGGAGCGGACAGCGCTGCCGTTTAAATGCACCGTGCACGCGCCGCACTGCCCGATGCCACACCCGTACTTGGTGCCTTTCAGGTTCAGGACGTCGCGGATCACCCATAGCAGCGGTGTATCCGCCACCACGTCAACCGTGGTCGACCGCCCGTTTACGTTCAGTTTGAAAGCCATCGTGTTCAACTCCTGGAGCCGAAAGTGGAAAGCACGCGATCGCACACCGCAATCCCGCCCGTACGAAGTTTGCCGAGACCGAAACCATCCTTGCCTTGTGACGGGCAGAGTAGCATCGGCAAGCGGGGAGTGTCAAGCCGATCAACACCCGAGGGGATCGGGGGGGAGCCTGAGCGAGCTTCAGAAACTCAAGTTTTCTCTTGACAAATATTCAAAAACATGAGTTAAGCTATTAAGTATATTGAGATGGCCCGA